>JBGAVQ010000195.1:0-10498 GCA_044228045.1 Spirosomataceae bacterium | reverse complement strand
TCATGTGAATAAAGGGATAGCTAAATATTTCGGGACTACCTACTTCTACTATGTCCTCCTCTGCAAAAATGTTGGTGCGCAGGTTTTGATTGCAGAATTTTATCAAATTGGGCAACGAAGTTTTGTTGGCATACCAGTCACCACCACCGCCATATTTTAGCTTGGCGATTTTGAAACTGGGTTGTGCTTGCACAAACGAAGCAAGCATCAACACTAAAAATACACTAACCCACAAACGTGAGAGATTGACCATTTTACAATTCATATATTTATCAAGTTCAAAGTCATACAACTTACTAAACCAGCGGTTTCGGTGCGTAGGCGGGTTGAGCCTAAGCTAACAGAAAGAAAGCCGTTTTTGTTTGCTAATTTTATTTCATCTTCCGAAAAATCACCTTCTGGGCCAATTAAAATAACATATTTGCTACTTGGTATGGCTATTTTAGATAATAATTTACGTTCGCCTTCTTCTAAGTGAGCAATATACTTCTGGTCAGCGAATGGTTGTTGCAAAAAAGTAGAAATTTTTTGCATTTCGTTCAATTTGGGTAAAAAAGCCTGCCCCGATTGCTTCATGGCCGAAATCGCAATTTTCTCTAAGCGTTCTAATTTCTGTACTTTTCTTTCAGAATAACGAGTTTCGAGAAACGAAATTTCATCAACACCAATTTCTGTACATTTTTCAATCATCCACTCCATCCTGTCAGCATTTTTAGTTGGTGCTATGGCCAGGTGAATCGAATAGTTAGGTCTTTCAACCACTTGTTTTGCATTTGTAATTTTTACCTCACAGCGTTTTTCGTGCGCTTTACTAATTTTGGCTTCGTACCAATTACCTTTTCCGTCAATAATTTCAATGATGTCGCCCACCATTTTACGAAGCACTTTGATACAGTGCCGAGACTCCTCTTCGGATAACTGATTGGTTTGTAGGATGTTGGGTTCGTAAAACAAGGGTTTTTATATGTTTTCTTATCATTAGGTGATGGACCATTTTAGGGATTTTCAAACCGTACCTTACTGTTTCTGAGGCATTTCATAGCCTGAGTAAGCCCCGAAATGGTGAGAGGAAACATTCTATTTTCGGTCCAATTTCGCAATATTTTAATGCTTGGTGTATATTGCCAATAGCCTGATACCGTGGGGTTTAGCCACACAATGTTTTTAAAATGATTCGAGAGCCGTTCGAGCCAAACGGTACTTGCTTCTTCGTTGTAATGTTCAATACTACCACGTGGGTGGGTGATTTCGTAGGTAGCCATTGAGGCATCGCCTACTATAATTACTTTGTAGTCTTGGTTGTACTTGTGAAGCACCTCCCATGTCGAAATACGGTCGTGTCGTCGGGTGTTGTCTTTCCAGAGGGTTTCGTAAATGGAATTATGAAAGTACAAGTGTTCAATGTGTTTGAACTGGTACTTAGCCGCCGAAAAAAGCTGAGAACAAAGCTCAATGTATTCGTCCATCGAGCCACCCACGTCTAACAATAACAAGACCTTTACCCGATTTTGGCGTGATGGCTGCATTTTTATGTCTAATAAACCACCGTTTCGGCAAGTTTCTTCAATTGTTTCGTCTAAATCTAATTCATCTTCGGCTCCTTCTCGGGTCAAAATCCGGAGGCGACGTAATGCCATTTTCATGTTTCGAGTATTGAGTTCGAGGTCTTCATCATAATTTTGATAGAGCCTGTTTTCCCAAACTTTTACAGCTTTTTTTGCCCCTCCTCCGCCTTTATTTTCGCCTATTTTTATGCCTTCGGGGTTGTATCCGTTGTTGCCATAAGGCGAAGTTCCATTGGTACCAATCCATTTGTTGCCACCTTCGTGACGTTCTTTTTGTTCATCTAATAGCTTTTGGAGTCGTTCTAACAGTTTATCGAGCCCACCTGCGGCTTCGATGGCGGCTTTTTCTTCGTCAGTAAATTCTCGTTGGTATTCGCTGGTGAGCCACGATTCGGCCACTTTCGCTACTACTTCTGGAGTTATTTGCTCAATTCCTTTGAAATACTGCCCAAACAGCACATCAAACCGATCTAAAAACTGCTCTGATTTGACCAAAACGGCTCTGCACAAAAAATAGAAATCCTCAACGTTGTATGAAACCACGTCGTTGTTGAGGGCCTCTAACAGCGTGAGGTATTCCGTGAGGCTGGCCGGAAACTTCTTTTCACGCAGGAATAAGTAAAAGTCTAAAAACATTGATTTATGTTATTCGGTTGAAGGCTCTTTCCAAATACCGTCTTCTTTCATAAGCTCTATGAGTTCGTCCAAGGCGTTTGCAGAGGCGACCGATCGTTTTACAATATTTTGACCCCGATACAAGGAGATTTTATCTTTACCAATACCAACATATCCATAATCGGCATCGGCCATTTCGCCGGGGCCGTTTACAATGCATCCCATTATTCCAATTTTTACACCTTTTAAGTGGTCGGTTCGTTTGCGAATTTTGGCGGTAGTTTCTTGCAAATCAAACAAAGTTCGCCCACACGACGGACACGAAATGTACTCGGTTTTGGACATTCGGGTGCGAGCTGCTTGCAAAATGCCAAACGAAGTACTATTTAATAACGATGTATTTTGAAGAGAACTCTCACTCATACTCAAAACTATTCCATCGCCAAAGCCATCAATTAACAGCCCACCGCAGTCTGTAGCCGCAAATAGTTGCAAGTCACTGTCTGCCAGTAATGGATAATTCCGTGCCAACACAACAGGGTTTGTCAATCCGTGTTCAAGCAATTCAAAAAACACTTTACGCATTTCGGGCATGGCGTGTTCATTGTCTGTATTAAGCCAAAGTACTGTATTTGCTTCATGGCGGAGTAGAGCTAACACAGCATCAGAAATATCGGATAGACTGATTTTGAGAAAGTTAAGTTGTGGATGTCGAATGGTTTCTGACCAAAACTGCTCACCATTAAATAGTGGATATTTATTGGTTTGGTCTTCAAGTGTTTGCCAAGTTTCGCTATCAAGTATTTCTTTCAATCCATTTGGCAACATGAATGGTATCGGATTTTTACCTGAATAGATGTAGTCTGTTCCCAAATCATTCATACGCCATTTGTCTGGCAGGGGCAAATAGAAATGTCCGACCGCTCGCAAGTCGTCGTGCATAGTAACCTGTATGGATGAATAATCAGCAATTACTCGAGGCACATTGGTTAGACCGAAATTGGCTACTTCGTGTGTTTTTCTTCTAAAATATTGGTAAGGATTGTGCGGAATGTGTTGAATAGGAGCGATGGGGTTGGCTAATTCGGCACGTTTTTGATAACGATTAACTAACGAAATCGCCACAGGCATTTCAAACTCGGGGTCTTCGGTTAAGCTCACCCGCACGGTGTCGCCAATGCCGTCTTCTAACAAAGTACCAATGCCAACGGCTGATTTAATACGTCCGTCTTCGCCTTCGCCAGCTTCGGTTACACCGAGGTGAAATGGGTAAGGTTTTAGTCCTTCTTCTGCTAATTTGTTGACCAAAAGCCGATAGGCTTGCACCATTACTTGGGTGTTGGATGCTTTCATAGAAAGCACTATGTTGAAGTAATTCTCTTCTTCACAGATTCGTAAAAATTCCATCGCAGACTCCACCATTCCAAGCGGTGTGTCGCCATAACGACTTAGTATTCTGTCACTTAGTGAGCCATGATTCGTGCCAATTCGCATGGCGGTTCCATGTTCTTTGCAGATTTTAACCAAAGGCAAAAACTTTTCTCTAATTCTATCCAATTCGGCTTCGTAACCTGCCTCCGTGTAATCAGTTAATTCAAACCGTTTTTTGTCGGCGTAGTTGCCAGGGTTAATTCTCACTTTTTCGACCAAGCGTGCAGCTAATTCGGCGGCGTTTGGCGTAAAGTGAATGTCGGCTACCAATGGAGTATTGTATCCTCTGAAGCGTAGTTCTTTTCTGATGTTTTCAAGGTTTTGTGCTTCTTTTACACTTGGGGCTGTTATTCTTACGAGTTCGCACCCCGCTTCAATCATCCGAATGGATTGTGCTACCGACCCCAGTGTATCCATTGTGTCCACAGTGGTCATGGACTGAATTCGGATGGGATGTGCCGAACCCATCAACAAATCACCAATTGCAACTGTTATCGTTTCTCTGCGGGAATATTCTGTAAATGAATTGCAGTAGTTTTTATCAGTAGCAATTGTATTTATTAGATTAGAAGAAGAAATGAGTGTCATAAAATGAACTGTTAGTCGCTTGTCTTGTTAAGCCAAAGGTAAGCAATAAATAAAAATCCCGAAAGGAAAACGCCTTTCGGGATAAGAATGTTTCTTATTTGCCAAATGTGTGGCTTAAATTTCAGAAAACTCATTTTCTAAATAGGCCTGCACAACGGCAATATCACTTTTACTGGTCAAATCAGGAACTGATTCTGCTAATGGGATGACCAACACAGAGTTCGGAATTTCTTCTACCAACATACTTACGGCAGTAGGCAATTCTTTTTCTAAACGAATAGGGTTGAGCGGAACTCGCTCTAAAACAGGCTTTATTTGGTCTGTAGTAAACGAAAATATATTCATGCTCACTCCAATTCGGCCTGACTCTGCCAATACCATCGCTATTTGTTCGTCGTTGGGTTTTTCGATGATGTCTTTTAAGTGTCCTTCTGCGTCAGTTCGCAGGATTGCGAATGCTTTTACTCGCTCAGGTTCAACGCCCAGGGCTGCGGGGTCGTAGCTGATGAGTGCATTGGCGTGTGGGGTTTCTCTCAAAACCTGTAAGGCATTGACAGAGTAGAGGTTATCGCTATTGCAAACTGTGAACCGATGCCCAGCCCACTCTGGTGTTTGCTGTACGCCTTGATAGACGGCATCGGCTGTTCCAAGTGGTTTTTCTCTGTCGGATGGAATGTGTTGGATAGCAAACTTGATGGTAAGCCCCCATGCGTTACCGTCAGCGACTAATTTTTCGTAATGTGGTTTGGTTACCGTGTCTTTTGGATTAAGTAACAATACAACCTCTTGATAGCCAGCACGGTGTGCATTGTAAAGTAAATAATCTAAGAAAGGTCTTCCTGAATTACCAACACCAATCATACCTTTGGGCAGGTTGTTGGCTTGTTCCATCAAGGCCGAATCGAGTGTGGTGCTGCCTTCAATGGCTTTTTTCATGCGTGAGGACATTCCCCCTGCTAAAACTAATAATTTGCCGTTCATAAAATACTTAATGTTGAGTTTTAATACCCTTTACGTGTTTTAGATCGTAGGGCTTCATATAGTTGTGTGTCTTGTTCATTTTTGAGCAAGGAGCCGATATAAGGCGGAATCTCTGTATTGTGTTGAAAATCTTCGAGTAAATCGCCTGACACTTTACCATGTAGCAAGAGCCTAATCCAATCAACCAATTCGCTCGTTGAGGGTTTTTTCTTTAATGCCTTTACATCACGAATACCATAGAAAATCCGCATGGCTTCGCTAAAAAGTTTTGTTTCAAGCGATGGGTAGTGTACGTCCACAATTTGCTTCATGGTGTCACGGTCAGGAAAACTAATAAAATGGAAAAAACACCGCCTCAAAAAAGCATCTGGGAGTTCTTTTTCGTTGTTAGATGTGATAATGACAATGGGGCGTATTTTTGCAATGATGGTTCGGCGCAATTCATAACAATAGAACTCCATCTTGTCCAATTCTTGTAGCAAATCGTTCGGAAATTCAATGTCGGCTTTGTCTATCTCATCAATAAGCAGCACCACTTGTTCGTCAGACTCAAAGGCTTCCCAAAGTTTCCCTTTTTTGATGTAATGAGCAATGTCGTCTATGTTTCCTTCGTTTAATTGGCTGTCTCTGAGGCGACTAACTGCATCGTACTCGTACAGTCCTTGCTGGGCAGAGGTGGTGGACTTGATGTGCCAAGTGATAATTTTTTTGTTGAGTGCTTTGGCAACTTCAAACGCCAAGAGGGTTTTTCCTGTGCCTGGTTCACCTTTTACCAATAAGGGTTTTTGTAAGGTAACAGCTGCGTTTACAGCCACTTGAAGCTCACGGGTGGCTACATAATTTTCAGTTCCTACAAATTGCATAAATCACTGTTTACGAGTTTACAAGCTCAAAAATTCACAAGTTTTGGTCATGGTAGTCTCATTCGTCGTCGTCTTCGTCAGTAGCTTCACTTTTGAACGAATAGAGCGTGGGGTCAAGTTTAAGCGAATTGGAATTAAACTCGTTTACAAACTTTGATATTACGTGATCATCAATGGTTTCAATGTTTAGGCACACATCCAGACAAATGCCATAGTCAGAGTCTTCATCAATTTCAACGTGTTCAAGCACTTTTACTTCCTCTGTTTCCTCAATTTCTTCCATCAACTCGGTGATGAACAGCTCCACTTCTTCGTCTAATTCTTCGTTTTCAGTATGAGTTTCGTCTCGGAGTTCGATAGGTACATAAAGAGGAAATGCTTTTTGGGCTTTGCGTTCGGCAGTTTCATAAACAATGCTGCTATGGTGCATTCGCAAGGTGTACATAATGGCATCGTAGATTACCTCTTGGCCTTTGTACATGCCAACAAACTGAAAATGAGCATATTCGTCGCCTTGTGGTTCGTCCAGCTCATCATCTTCAACATACATGAAATTGGTGCCTGCTTCGAGGCACTCATCCTTTAATTGCTTAACTTCGATGGGGTCCAACCCTAAATTTTTCTCTTGACTCATGGTTTTTGTGCTTCCGATTAAAAAAGCCTAAAAGGTAAAAATAGCAAACAAACAAAAAAAGTCGAATATTGAATTCGACTTTCAAATACAAGACAAACATACAAAAAAGGTTTGAAGTTTAATGTATTTGGAGTAGGAGGGAAGCTGAAAAAAGTCTTGTTGCTTTATTTTGAAACTACTAATACTAACATTTCATTAGCGAACGGTTTGCAAACCCTTCGCCAATGAAATGTTAGTCTGAAACTCTCTTTTTACCGTATCATCAATAGCTCACGATATTTCACCAATGGCCATTCGTCATCATCCACAATAAGTTCGAGTTTGTCAACAGCATACCGAATCTCCTCAAAGAAGTTTTTGACCTTTGTCCCATACATTTTGGCTCTTTCGGTTGTGTCATCTATGGCATTTGCTTCTTTACGTGCTTCGGTCATTTCGTCCACCAAGCGTTGAATAGTGCTTGTATGCTCCGAAATCCGTTTGATGGTTTCAATGGTTGGTTGATAGTAGCGGTCATCAATGCCAATTTCCCGCTGGCCTTTTACATTCTCAACTAATGAAGTTTGGTATTTGAGGGCCGTAGAAATTACGTGGTTAATGGCTAAGTCACCAATCACCCTCGACTCAATCTGGATTTTTTTGATGTAATTTTCTAATTCAATTTCGTAGCGAGCATGAATTTCTCGGTCGTTATAAACACCATGTTTGGTGAGAACTGCCATTGAATCTGCACGTAAAAACACACCAAAAGCCTCGGGTGTAGAGTTAATATTTGACAATCCTCTGCGATGAGCCTCTGTAACCCAACCTTCAGAATACCCGTCTCCTTCAAACAAAATCTTTTTTGAGTCAGTAATATAGCCTTTAAGCACTTCAACAATTGCCAACTCTTTCTTAATTTCTTTGGCCAAAAGCGCATCTACATCCTCTTTAAATTTAAAGAGTTGGTTGGCGACGATGGTGTTCAAGATGGTCATGGGTGAGGCAGAATTGGCTGTAGAACCTACTGCTCTGAACTCAAATTTATTGCCTGTAAACGCAAACGGAGATGTACGGTTACGGTCTGTATTATCTAATAGTATAGAAGGTATTTTGTTGATGCCAAGTTTTAGATAAACATTGTCTCCTTTTTCGAGCTTAATTTCGGAGGTATTTTCTAAGGCATTTAAGGCACGGGTCATTTCGGAACCAATAAAAATAGACATAATGGCTGGTGGGGCTTCGTTGGCCCCTAAGCGGTATTCATTACCAGCCGAAGCAATAGAAGCACGGAGCAAATCAGCGTTGTCGTGAACGGCCTTGATTACATTCACAAAAAACGCCACAAACCTAAGTGTTTCTTTGGGCTTAGTGCTGGGACTTAACAAGTTCACGCCGGTGTCGGTACCCAATGACCAGTTGTTGTGTTTGCCGCTTCCGTTGATCCCTGCAAATGGTTTTTCGTGAAACAATACCCTCAATTTATGACGTGCAGCCACTTTGTTCATCAAGTCCATCAACAGAGCGTTGTGGTCGGCGGCCAAGTTTACCTCTTCAAATGTAGGGGCTACTTCAAACTGTGCAGGAGCTACTTCGTTGTGACGAGTACGAACAGGAATGCCCAGTTTGTGAGCTTCTATCTCAAAATCAACCATAAAAGCATTGATTCGTGGTGGAATAGAGCCAAAATAGTGATCTTCTAACTGTTGACCTTTGGCAGGTGAGTGGCCAAAAACTGTTCGTCCCGACATCATTAAATCTGGACGTGCGTTAAACAAGGCTTCGTCTATCACAAAGTACTCTTGCTCTGCTCCCAAGGTTGCCACTACACGCTCTACATTGCGGTCAAAGTATTCTTGCATCACTTTTGAAGCGGCTTTGTCTAATAAAGCCAAGGACTTCAATAAGGGTGTTTTGTAATCAAGTGCCTCGCCTGTGTACGATACAAACACAGAAGGAATACAAAGGGTAGCTGTGCCACCTGTGTTTTCGTAAATAAAAGCAGGCGACGACGGATCCCAAGCAGTGTAACCACGGGCCTCGAAGGTAGAACGAATACCGCCGTGAGGAAACGATGACGCATCAGGCTCTTGTTGTACTAAGGCACTTCCCTTAAATTTTTCTACGGCTTTACCATTGCCAGACAAATCAAAAAACGAGTCGTGCTTTTCGGCGGTGGTTCCGGTAAGTGGCTGAAACCAGTGTGTGTAGTGCGTAACCCCTTTTGAAATTGCCCATGATTTCATAGCAGCGGCTACTTCATCTGCAACTTCTCGGTCTATTTTTGAACCGGTTCTAATTGCATTACTCAGTTTTATGTAAGCCTCTGGACTTAGAAGCGAACGCATCACTTCGTCACTGAATGTATTACTCGCAAAGTACTCAGTTACCTTTTCGGAAGGTACTTTGACTTGTGGGGTCGGATGGTTCTGGGCCAGCTCTAAGGCTTTGAATCGTGCAATAGCCATTTTTTTGTGTTTTTAGTAAATGGTTGAAAAATGACCTGTTTTGTACTGAAAAGAATAATATATTCTTAAAACAGGTTTAAATTTGGACTTGTTTTGAGATTTTTGGAAAATTAGTAAAAAATCATATATTAAAAATGTACAATTTGAAAAATAATTTCGGTACGAAATTCAGAATAAATTGACTTTTTCTAATATTTCAGTTGAATATTCTGAAAAAATGCACTATTTGTGAAATATTCTTTGAATAATGTTAGAAAATACCAAATAATCTACTTATTTTTGCCATAGAAAAATTTAATAATTCAGACCAGATTTATAAACCTTATCAAACCATGGGCAAATCAAAATTAGAGTACATTTGGCTCGATGGCTACAAGCCAACACAAAGCCTTCGTAGTAAAACTCGTATCGAAAGCAATTTTACAGGCACTTTAGAAGAGTGTCCGATGTGGTCATTTGATGGTTCATCAACTGAGCAAGCTCCGGGTGGTTCTTCTGATTGTTTGTTGAAGCCTGTATATATATGCAAAGATCCAGGTCGCATTGGTGACGGTTACTTGGTAATGTGTGAAGTCTTAAATTCTGATGGAACACCACACGTTTCAAACGGTCGTGCTACCATTGAAGATGATGATAATGACTTCTGGTTTGGTTTTGAACAAGAATATTTCTTGTGGAACCCAGAAACGAACCTCCCACTTGGCTTCCCTGCTGGTGGTTACCCAGCTCCGCAAGGACAATATTACTGCTCTGTTGGTGCAAAGAACGCATTTGGGCGTGATATTATTGAAGAACATTTAGAAATGTGTTTGCAAGCGGGTCTTACCGTTGAAGGAATTAACGCTGAAGTAGCTGCTGGTCAGTGGGAATTTCAGGTTTTTGCCAAAGGTGCTAAAGAAGCTGGCGATCAAACTTGGATAGGCCGTTACTTATTAGAACGCATTGGTGAAAAATATGGTGTTTCAATCAATTGGCACTGTAAACCACTCGGAGCTACAGACTGGAACGGGTCGGGCATGCACGCTAACTTCTCTAACACTACTTTGCGTACGTGTGGAAGCCGTGAAATTTACGAAAAAATTTGTAGCGCTTTCAAACCATTCATCAAAGAACACGTTGCTGTGTACGGTGCTGATAATCACCTTCGTTTGACCGGTAAGCACGAAACACAATCAATCAATAAATTCTCTTATGGAATTTCTGACCGTGGTGCTTCTATTCGTATTCCTATAGCAACAGTAGATAGGGGTTGGAAAGGCTGGCTTGAAGATCGCCGCCCTAACTCTGCTGCCGATCCTTACAAAGTAGCAGCCCGCATTATTAAGACAGTTAAAACTGCTGAAGTATAATTTTTTGAGGTGAAAAAGTCAAAGC
>JBGAVQ010000194.1:0-10685 GCA_044228045.1 Spirosomataceae bacterium | reverse complement strand
AGGTGAGCTCACCAGTGTTTTACAATTATGGTTCAGTGCAGTTTAATGGGAGTTTGATGGGGGTAAACGTGGTGGACGAAGACCGCCTCTTTGACATACGAAGTCAGCTCAAATCGGGGCGAATCCAAGACCTGCTCGCTACTACCAACGGCCTATTGATGGGGGCTGGTTTAGCCAAGAAAATGAATGTATCTCAAGGTGACAACGTAACTGTTGTTACGCCTCGAGGTGTGGTATTCGTGCTAAAGGTGGTGGGTATTTTTAAGTCGGGTGTTGGGGCAATTGATAACGTGCGTAGTTACACAAGCATCACTACTGTTCAGAAGTTACTCCAAAAAGACAAAACCTATATTACAGACATCAGCCTGAAAGTGAAGGACTTATACAATTCGGCTGCGTTTGCAGAGGTGTTGGCTTCTCGCTATCATGTAAAAGCCGAAGACTGGCAAACAGCCAACGCTACGCTGGTGACCAGTAACAAAATCAGAACCATTATGACCTACATTGTTTCGATGACAATGCTACTGGTAGCAGGTTTTGGCATTTATAATATCATGAGCATGACCGTTAATAACAAAATTAAAGACATCGCTATTCTGAAAGCTACGGGGTTCTCGGGGCGAGACATCGTGCGGATTTTTCTATGGCAAGCGGTCATTATTGGCATGTTGGGGGCATTAGTAGGTATGCTACTGGGCTTTATTTTTTCATACTTAGTTTCTCGTGCGCCTTTTGATGGAGGCGAGTTCCTGAGCATTGACCATTTTCCAGTCAATTTTGACCCCATATATTACTTAGTAGGTGTTGTTTTTGCTTTTATTACCACCCTTTTTGCAGGCTATACACCCGCCAAAAAAGCCTCAAAAGTAGATCCTGTGGCCATATTGAGGGGGTAATTAGAATGATGAATTTTGAATACTGTTTTCATCATTTCTATTGTTGCATTTGTTTCTTTAGGTCTTGATAATATTATAGTCCCCTGAAAATTCCCATTCAGAATTCAGCATTCTCAATTCAGCATTAAATGGAAGTAATCCTAAGTGCCAGCCATCTAAACAAGTACTTCTACGAGCCTGAGAAATTTCAGGTTTTGAAGGAGATTTCATTCACTGTTCAAAAAGGTGAGTTTCTTACCATTGTTGGCAAGTCGGGCTGTGGCAAAAGTACGCTGTTGTACATCCTTTCGACAATGGACACCGACTACGAAGGCGACTTGGTGATGAATGGCGTGCGCCTTACTGGCAAAGACCAAAACGCCTTAGCTGCCTTTCGCAACGAACACATTGGTTTTGTGTTTCAGTTTCATTTTTTGCTGCCAGAGTTTTCGGTACTCCAAAATGTGATGTTGCCTGCCCTCAAACTCAACAAATACAGCAAGCAAGAAATAGAACACCGTGCCTACCAAAAACTCAAACTGCTGGGCGTAGAGGAACAAGCCCTCAAACTTTCTTCAAAACTATCGGGCGGCCAACAGCAGCGAGTGGCCATTGCTCGTGCCCTCATCAACGACCCGACCATCATCATGGGCGACGAACCCACTGGCAACCTCGATACTGCCAATACCAATATTGTGTTTGACATTGTGCAAGAACTTGCCCACACCTACGGGCAAACCATTATTGCCGTAACACACGACAAAGAGTTTGCCGCCAACTCAGACCGCACCATCGTGATGAGCGACGGTCAGATTGTGAGTCAGTAAATATTTTACTACCGAGGCAACCTTTTGCCACAAGCCTGCATTTTTGTTAATAGAAGCTGCAACCTTACTGAATGCAACAAATTGTTGAAGCCTGCAAATCAGGCAATTCCTTTGCTCAAAAACGCCTGTTTGATCATTATGTGAAGCGGTTGTTCCGCTTGGCATTGCGATACGTGCGCTCTGCCGAAGATGCTGAGGAGATGGTTATGAACGGTTTTTTGAAGTTTTTTCATTCACTTGATACCTTTGAATATCGCGACGAAAACCGACTCGAAGTTTGGCTCAAACGAATTGTAGTGAACGAATGCCTGATGCACCTTCGCCGACAAAAAATAACGTGGGCAAGCTTAGAAGATATTGATGACCAAACAGATGCACCTATTGAAACAGATGGCATGATTGAAGCCGAAGAATTGTATGCGCTCATTTTGGAACTACCTGCTGGATACCGAACTATCTTTAACCTGTATGCCATTGAAGGGTATTCGCACCAAGAAATTGCTCAACAGTTAGGCATTAGTCAAGGCACATCAAAGTCACAATTGAGCAAGGCACGGGCTGTACTGCAAACACTTTTAACACAACGAGGCTATGCACAAAGAACCAACTAATCTCGACGATTTGTTTGAGCGAGCCATAGACCGCTTAGACAAACTGGATGCGCCCGTAGCACTGGACGAAGCAGCCTTGTGGAGTCGTTTGCAAGCTAACTTGCCGCAGCAGCCGAACCAGAAATTTCGTTGGTTTCGGTGGGTAGCGGCATCAATAGTACTGCTGTTGTGTGCATGGCTTGGGTTTATAGCTTTTTTCACCCCAATAGCTGACAAAAAAGTTATCCCCAATAGTGCTACTTCCAGTTCATTACCTATACAACAAACCATTACCAAACCAAGCATTAGCTACCAAAAGCCTAATTCCAGTACAAAAAAGATTTATTATCAACAGAAAAAAGAGACAAGCACCCTGACACAAGTTACTGAAAAAGAACCACTTAACGAAGCAATTACTCAACCTATTGTGCCTTTGCAAGAACCAACAGTTGAGCAGGCAACTATTGTATCCTCTGAAAATAACGCTCCGCCAGAAGAGAGTGTATCTGTCGAAACCACTATTCCTCAAAAAGCAATTCCAAAACCCAAACTCAGGATGGTTCACGCCAACGAACTGGCTCAGGATGAACCCATTAGACCACCAGAACCCAAAGCCTCTAAAATAGCCGTAGGATTTGGCTTTGACCACTCCTCCCCCATTACTGCGGTTGAGGAATCACGCAGATTCAGACTTTCATTAAAACAAAAACCAAAAAACTAATCATGACAAAATTATTGATGTGTACAATGCTGTGTTGCAGCATTGCAGGAACAACTTTGGCCCAAATAGACCTACGCTACTCGTCCAACAATATCAATGGCTGGAACCGAATAGAAGTGGATTTTCCGAACAAAAACCAGCTTTTTGTTTCGATGTACGACCTTACTGACTTGACAAGGTACCGAAACCTTGACTCGCTGTTGAGCTTGTGCCTGAGCGATTTTCAGAGCTTAAAAGAATCACTGGGTAGTTCAACAGCCTCCCGTAAATTGGTTTTTGAGTTGAAAAACGGTAAACGTTCAATGCAATTGTTTGAGCATCCAGCCAAGTTTAACCAGTATCAAGTCACTGATAATAAGGAGGTTTTACAAATAAAAACCCTGCGTGATACGCTCATTATTCAACAATGGACGGCTGACCCCCCTACTTCAAAAAAGGTAGAAGAAGCAGGCCATTGGGCAAGGTATTTTTTTATTTTGAACAACCTTCAAGACATTGAATCCATCGCCAATGCCAAACTCAACCCCAAAATTGAAGATGCCATTGCTCGCTTCACCAAAGGTCCGGGTTATACCAAAGCTAACCTTTTTAGCAAGCGGTATTCGTCATTTTTGCGTTTGTCTGGTACCGAGCACAATGGCATTAGAGACATTCAGGTGCGTACTCGCCCCACACTGGCCTTAATGGGACATATAGGCGTTGGGGTGGCAAAGGGCAATCTTTACCCATTTGCTACGCTTACTGGCATGTTTATTACACACGCCACCCATAGCCCCGACGGCATCAAAGAACCCAACTCATCGGTAGGGATTTTTGCCAATTGGCAACCACAGTTTTTCTTTGGCCGCAATGCTGACGGCCAACTACAAACCTATCGCAACGATTTTGTAAATGTGGGCTTTGCTATTTCTAACAAGAACTTTGGCCTTATACGAAGCTCATTATCAGTAGGTTATTTAATAAAAAGTCAGGGAGATTATTACCAAAAAAACACTTTTAGGGTTGGGTTTGGCTACAGCCTAAGCAAAAACATTGCACTCGAGCCTGAGTTATATTTCCATGATTTTTTGAAGGGAATTTCACCAGGATTGCGGTTGAGTGTGGGGTTTTGAGCTTACAGGGTTAAATTTAAGTAGTTTCTCATGCTGTGCAAACCTAAGCATAAGGCATTTTTACCTCTACGCTTGTGCCTGTTGCGCTGGAGTCTATCTTGATTTCGGCGTTGAGGTAACGGGCACGAGAGTAGAGATTCCGAACCCCAATGCCACCGTAACCTTGTTCTACTTGCTGGAGGTCAAAGCCTTTGCCATTGTCTTGCACCAGTAGTATTAAGCTATCGGGTTGGTAACGAAGTTCGACACTCGCCTGCTTGGCCTGTGCATGCTTTAAGATATTGTTAATCAACTCATTAGTGATTCGATACAATTGCACTTCGGTAGTTACGGCAAGGCGTTTTTCGTTACCCACCATTGAAAAACTAAACTTTACATCACCCGAGCGATTGGCATTTTGAGTAGCTACTTCTACCGATTTGGCCAATCCTAACTCGGCAAATTCAACGGGCATTAGGTTCAAGGTAACGGTATGAAGGTCGTCAAGCGACTTGTTTAGCAATTTCTGAATAAAAGGCAATGCAGTTATGCGTTCTTTGTCTTCGACCTGATGCCTCACTTTCGACAAGTACCAGTCGGCAGTGGCAATGGTAGCCCCTACGTCTTCATAAAGTGCCTGCGTAATTTGTTCTCTTTCTGATTTCAAGGCAGCAATAATCCGCTGATTCTGTTCTTGTTGGGTTCGTAGTAGCTCCAGTTCTAATTGTTCGTTTTGAATAAATGAGCCTTTTAGTCGCTGAGAAAGCCCATACGAAAAAATGCCAATATCGAGTACGAAATTCACCAACGCAATCACATACGAGTCTATCCACGGGTTGATGCCTTTACTAATCAAAAAATGTTGGAATGCAATAACACCATACCCAAGCATTTGGACCACCAAGGTAATAGCAAACAACACTACTAAGCGGTCTCTGTTGGGGCTAAAAAACCGCTCAATAGCCCCCCAAGCCAACAAAAGCACTGCAGTGTTGCCAAGTACCCAATGAATAGAATAAATCACTCGATAGGCTCTTGGATTCGCTAAAAGCCCCGTAGCAAATGCCCCCCAATACCCTACAAAAATGACCAGCAAAACCCATCTGTACCACCTAACAATGCGAAATGCTTTGCTATTTTGATTAGTTTGACCAATAAATAAAGCCACAAAACTGAGCATCGCAAACGCCAATAACCATAACACAGGAAATAAAATGTCGGGCTGGTTGATAGCTGGAAAATTGGGCCACAGATATTGAAACGCAAAGCCAAGATCAACTAACATGCGCAGCAACAAAGCACCAATGTAAATAATATACCACCCAAAGATGGGGTCTTTGGTGAAGTTCCAGAAAAAGCTATTTACGATTAAGAATAATAAGAATATCCCACCAATAATACCCCAAATCAAGGACATTCTTTGCTCTTTTTCCTCAAAATGAGTGGTTTGCCACAAGAAAACATCAGTTAGTAACTCTTCGTGTCGTTTGTCAAGAAAAACAAAATATTCGGCGGTTTCATTGGCATTGAACTGAATAGGATAAACAAAAGAGCGATTGGGCGAAGGGCGTTGTTTAAATGGGTAAGTGTCGCCAGTGATTCCTAAGGAGTGAAGTCGCCCATATTTTCGCTCAAATACTGCTACTTGGTTAATGCGATGATTGGCAATTTCTATTGAAAAATTCTTGGGTATATAATCGTTCTGAACCTTGAAATATAACCAATGGTTAGCAGAAGTCAATCCAAAATTAGTACGTTGGATAGGCTTAAACTGGTGCAAATTAAACGTGCTAAGTACCTCATTGATACCCATTTTACCTGTAGAATCTGCATAATGCGCCAGTGTAATGGGTATGGGTTGCGCCGTAGGGCGCCACAGCAGTGCCATCAGCCCCATTAAGCTAAATAGGCCGATTAGTACCCATATCCATTGGCTGTGTTTTTTCATGCTAAGTACAATGACAGAATTATTGAATGACAGAGTGAGTGAATAGGTTTGATAAACAGCTGCTTAGATGCATTAAAGTATAAAACAAATTGGTTCAATTACTTAAGTCTTTTAATCCATCTGTTTTTCCAACGGAATATCAACAATAACTGTAGTGCCATACTCGCTTGAGTCAACTGTTATTTCTGCTTTCAAATAGTCTGCTCGGGCTTGTAGATTCTGAAAACCTCTACCCGTAAATTCATCTTGGTTAAATCCTTTTCCGTTGTCTTCTGCTATCAGGGTCAAATAATCAGCATGATAGGCCAATTGAATGGTAGCCTCGGTAGCTTTGGAGTGTTTCAAGATATTTTGAATTAACTCTGTTGCCATTCTGAACACCTGCATTTCCCACAAGTGAGGCATTTTGACAACCTGACCAATGCCCACAAAGGTAAATCTAAGGCTTTCGGACAAATTGATTTTGTGAATGGTTTCTTCTATTGATTTACTAAGGCCAACCTTATCAAACTGCTTGGGCATTAGGTTGTGTGAAATGGTACGTACATCTTGACTTGCCTTATCAATCAACAATTGTGCTTCGTTCAACTGAGGCTGTTCGGTTCGGAGGTCAAGTTGTTTGGTAAGGGTTGACAAATAGCCTTTGGCCGTAGCAAGTGTAGCACCTAATTCGTCGTGAAGGTCTTGGGCTATTCGGCGGCGTTCTTCTTCGAGAATCTCAATAATTTGTTGAATCAATAAGCTACGGGTGTTGAGTATGTCTGTCTGCAATACTATATTGCGCCGACGCAACACACCCAGGCGATACGAAAGACCAAACGAGAAAAAGATAATATCAATGATGGTTGTAGAACCAATAACCACATACGTTTCTACATCGAACGGCAGGGTTTTACCCATGCTTTGAAAAACATTGAGTGAACTCGCCAGTAAATACCCAACAAACTGAAAAAACAAGGCCATTCCATAGTACTTTACCATTTTGTCCCCCGAAACAGATTGGTCTCTTAAACTCAGCACAGCTACTAAAATCATGGCCACGGCAAAGTAGTTAGTGAGTGTAGCAACCACTTTGTACATGTACTGGTCTTTGTTGGGTACATTCAAAATATGGATCGCTAATACCACTATCAAACAGCCAGTTATGATAATTTTAACAGCATTAACCCACTTAAAAAAACGATGACGACGGGTTTGATGGATAAAATATTGCATGAAAGTAAGCTGCGTAACTAAGCCTCCCCAAGCCAACAAATAAACAGAATCGAGCGAATTGAAAATAGGATATTGTGGCCAAAGGTATTGAAAGCCTATGCCAGCGTCTGATAGCAAATGCGTGAGTACACACACCAAGTACAAGGCATACCAAGCGTAGATTCGGTCGTTGGTATTGATGAGCATGACAAAGCTAAACGCCAACACCAGCAACACAACCCCAAGAAAAATACCCCACAAAAGATACTCTTGGTAGTCGCTGGCGATGAAGGCGTTTTCTTGCCAAAGCTTCAAATAAAACGACAAAATGGAATTTCGTTGGTTGATGAGCAAAAAGTAACTAACCTTTTCGGTGCTATCAATCAACAGCGGGTAAACGTAGTTATTATTTGAACTGGGGCGTTGTACAAAGGGGTACTTGTCGCCAGTGAGGCCAAGTGAGCGAATTTGGTCGCCTTTTTTCTCAAAAAGTTCTACTTCATCAATGTTAGAATATTCCAACTCCAACATTAAGCGTTGCGGCGTATTCAGCGAAGAAGAAACTTCAAAAAACAAACAATGGTAGTCGGTGTTGTAGCCATAACTTTGGCGGCCTGTTGGCGAAACAATTGGCTTAAAATGACCCTGCTTTTGCTGTTCAATGGCTTCCAGAATATCAATAGCTTGTGAGCTTCGATAATGATAGAGATAGCTACTAATTGGTAACTCATCTTGATTCTGCAAGGGCAGTACTCGATACGATACCTGCGCCAATGCAGGCAGGCAGGTCAAGTATATCAACAACAAAGCAGATAAGTTTTTCACAATTAGCAGCAAGAGAGGTTGCCAAAGGTAGCGTTTTTCTCTCTCATTTTTACGATTTTCCAATCGTTGTGAAATCGGTTTGATAGTAAGCAATATGCTATCAATCAAGCCCCTACTCCCACGCTTTTCGTAAAAACCGCAAAAAATTGCCGTGCATGATGTTTTCGATGTCGGTTTCAGTATAACCTCGTTTGCGGAACAAATCGGGGATTTTTTGAAGGTCTGCTATGGTTTCGAGGTCATAGGGCGACTGTTCCTTGCCAAAGGCTCCGTCTAAATCAGAGCCTATGCCAATGTGTAGGGCATTACCCGCCAATTGACAAATATGGTCGAGGTGGTCTATTACTTTTTCTAAGTTACAGTTCATGCCTTTGGGTGTGGACTGCCCCCGCACCCAATCGGGTACGAGCATCCAAGCATCTAACACGCCGCCAATCACTGCCCCACGGCTGATGAGTTCGGTGAGTTGTTCGTCCGAAAACTGCCGGTTGTGGTTTACTAATGCTCGGCAATTGTGGTGACTTGCCCACACGTTTCCGCCAAAATTATCCATGGCTTCCCAAAACGAAATGTCGCACAGGTGCGTTGCATCCAGAATGATATTGAGTCGTTCTATTTCTTTGAGTAAAGCCCTACCCTGCTGCCCCAAACCACCTTCTGAATCAGTACCAAAAGCATAACGCCCTGGGCCGTAATGGGCTGGGCCTATGGCTCTTAAACCATACTGATATGCCCTTTCGAGATGCTCAACGGTAATGAGCGAATCGGCTCCCTCGAGGCTTAGTATGTAGCCAATTGGTTTTTGCTCGTTGGGTTGGTCGTTTTGCCACTGTTGCAAATGCGCTTCAAGACTTTGTAAATCAGCAATTTGCGTGAGTTCTCCGGCTTCTTCCATAGCCTTGTACCATGCCAACTGCCCTTGTGTATGCGCCCATGCTTGCTCGGGTGAGTGCCAGCCGGGTAGCGGATTATCAGGAGCTACATAGCGAGCTATCTGAGTAGCTACCACCAAGCCAATGTTGCCTCGGCGCAGTTCTGGAAAACATACTACGCCCTTGCCTCGGTCGGGTTTGTCGGTGAGGTATTGCTCTCGTTGTCGGATAATCTCTATGGGTTGCCGTAGGTCACGGTTCCATTCGGTGGCGTTCATGGATAAGTCGAGGTGGGCATCTATGATAAACATTTCAGTACAAGTTTACAGTTTATTTAAAGTCGAGTTAGTCAGAATAGCCAAGATAGTCGAGGTAGTCAAATTGGTCAGAATATTCAAAAAAGTCAACGATGTGGAAAAACTTGGCTTTTGATGGCAAGATAATGCGTTTCATTGCCAAATCAAAAACAGCTTTCTTCGTCAGACATCCTCCTTTCTCTAATTCAAAATAACGAGATTTCTATATTTTTCAACAAAAAAGAGTTGCCATAAACACAGCAACTCTTTTTGATAGCCTCCAATTTATATCGGTTTAAGTAGCTGAAGATAATTAGTTTATATTACACCAAATAACCAATTATCTGTTCAATTTTTCAACAGCGTAGCGTCGGTTCGCCGATGTGTTTGCAAACGCTACACTATTGAAAATATAGTAAACTATTTCTATTGAACAACTTACAGTAAGCAGTTTACAGTAGGGTTTGACCATCAGTCATCCCGAGCGTCGGTCGCCCCTCCTACCACACTACTTCCCCCTTCCCGTATGCTCCAATAGCCGCACAAAGGGGACATTGAACTACCTCTTATTCTACCTTCACCACTCGCTTGGTCTGCTTACCGTCTTTGCTTTCGGCTTGTATCAAATACAATCCGTTTTTGTAAACCGACATATCAACTTCCTTACGATGGGTTGTTGCTTCTTCGCCTAACTCCCAATTGCTCAGGGCTTGGCCAGTGGCGTTGTAAAGTTGTAGCTTCAAACTTGATGGTTTTTTGGTTCTTTAAGCTTTACTTCTACTGTCAGTGTTTTAGTAGTTGGATTAGGGTAGGTGCTTCCATCAACATATCTTCGGCACCTGCCAAGCGAGAAGTACTAAATGTTTGTTCTGTATAACCCTGACATGACCCATTGGTTAGGAGGAGGTAATAAGTGCCATTTTTGCTTGCATTGAAAGGATTTATGATTGCTGTTCTACTTTAACCACGATTGCCACTTGGACCTGTACACGAATACGTTCCCGTTGCGCTTGTAGCACCCAATGTCACTGGACTACCTGATACAATTTTTGACAGCGATATGGTGAAAGCAGCGTTAATGCCTGGATTTGTGACCAATACTACTTATAGCGCTGCTCGTGCAACATCAGTGCCTCGGGTCGTCAATATATACGCCCCTGCATCGGTTAGTTTTTCACTTAGTATCACAGGATTCTGTTGGGTTGAACTAAAGTTATTAGCCAAGCGGCTCTATGAATAACTGTGCAGTCCCGCATCAGCACTAATAGTACCTCCTTTACTTCTGCGTGCGGTATGGTTTGGATAAAATAGGACTTACGCAAAAGAGGGAGTTTTCATTTTGAGTCTCTCAATGATAAAATTTTTGAGTGGTTCAAATTTAACCTGATAAATCGTACTCCAAGTTTGGTAATCGGTCTGTTTAAGTTTATTCCATACCAACATGGC
>JBGAVQ010000193.1:0-10712 GCA_044228045.1 Spirosomataceae bacterium | reverse complement strand
AATAATCAAATGCACGGGTGCAGGTGAGGTATTTGATGCTGAGAAAGCAAAAGAACGTTCGCCTTTGTTTTGGAAAACCCCCATAAAAAAACGTAAGAAAAGTACGCTGCAAATTTATGCGGGTATTCACGATGGTTACACGGGTTCGGTTCCCATTTCACAGTCTATCAATTTTTATAACAAACTGTTGACTGATACCCACGAAAAGGATCAATCTCGCTATGTTTCTGACGAAGATGCTACCACGATGCTCAAAACACAGACGTTTCCAACTCAGAATCCAACCAAAACCATAGAGAATCGAGCTGTTTTGTACCAAAAATCCTCCAAAAAAATCACGCTAACGATTTTTGAAGGTACGCATGAGATTTTGAAAAATGCGGCGTTGGAAATGTTATCTGAAAAGATGCATTAGACATAGTATGAAACTTTAAATGGGTATTCTCACACCTAAATCCTGCAGGCTGTTCGTAACAAACCTTGCCTTATTATCCTAAAAATGAGGGTTTTGAGAAAATTTCATTGGGAAACCATTGTAAACAGCAAAATCAGTTTTTATGCTATTTGTTCCACTTCACTAAACCTCCCTCCCTCACCAGCATTACATAGCTTTCGTCTTGATACGATACCCTAAACCCATCTAACCGACGGGGAATGGGGAGTGGCAGATTAGCATACAACCGCCAACGACTTCGTTCCAAAATAACGTATTGAATACGCTGTTGTTTAATTTCGGCAAAAAAACTACTACTTAGTCGTTGCCCAGCAAAGTCGTTTTCATTACGAAGTACATAGTAAAAGTCTCCTTGAATGTCGTAATGCTCCACCTGATTGTAAAAAAAACTCAACGGAGCCAGCACCCGCACGTGATTTTTGGGTAGATAACGAGTTAGGTTTTTATTAGCACTAACCAAGGCAGGTGTAGTGTAATTGAGATAGAAAATTTTACCAACTTTTACTACTCCTACCAAACAATACCCCACCAAAGCAACTGATAACCAGCTCTTTTTGAGATTTAGCATCATCAGTAAATTGGTAACAAAGACGATTGCAATTGGCAAAAACAAAACATAATAATACCAATAATTACTCTTGGTAATCAGTGCAAATGAAGCCATAAGCCACAGGCCATACTGCCATTCGTTTTTGAGGGTTTGAAGGTGTTTTCGTCCAAACCAAGCGCAACTAATGAGTAGTAACGATACGGCCACTTCTTCTTCGGAATGAAACAAAAGCTCGTGCAGCGAAAACATGATGCCGAGTTTAGCTTGCCAACCAAAAATTGCACGGGTGGCGGGGTCGTAATGAAACTGATGCCACCAAACAGGCCAAGCATTTTGAATAATTACGTCGGTAAAATAAAAACTCAATACAATGCTGCCAATAACACCCCATCCTAAGGCTTCTATCCAACGCCGCTTGCTTAGCAACCACAGCCCGCCAGCCATCAAGAAAATAAGCCCATTGAGGTGGGTTAGTGCTGCCAATCCACCAGCAATTGCACCCCAAATCCAATGGTGTCGTGTGGGTGAGGTAAGGTAGTAAAACGATATAAATCCCAGTGTTGCCACCATTACTTCGGGGCGATTCACGAAGACATATTCAATAAAAAGGCCGTTTGTAAATAAGAGTAGCGCACTCCACCAACTACCCAAAATTTGACCTTTCCGTTTGAAATAGAGGTAATTGTAAAAAAACCAAAGAAGACCGAAAAGAAGACTAATCAATTTACTACCATAAACTGAAATCCCCGTAAGCCACATGAGGCCAGCACCAAGCCACACAAACAGTTTATGATAAACAAATAGCTGACGCTCCCAGCCGAGCATTCCCCTGAAAAATTCGGAACGTACGTAACCGTTTTTCAACAACCAATACGATTGTTCAGCAAACCACGCATCATCGAAGTCTTCGACCCGCCCTCCCAGCGTAGCCAAAGCCAACATCCCAAAGAAAATTGTCCAGCCTTTGAGCGTTGGGATAGTTCCCCCAACCATCACAACAAACGCTCAAAACTAAGACGATTGACCGATTAAACTCACGCCTGTAATCAAGAAGACCAGTCCAACCAAAAAAGGAACAAGCGATTCCCACTTGGTAACAGACATTCCTAATACGGGTTTCCCATCGTTCAGAAACGCAACACAGGCAAATAAAACAACAACTACACCCAAAATGGTGAGAAAAGAACCGAAGAATTTTTTGAGATTAGAACCTTGCATATATTAATTTAGTTAGTGGAATCAAAACTATTTACTACACTACTGGCACTTGCACCTGTTCCAACACGGCTGCAATGTCTGTCACAACAGGTGTTAAACCATGTTTTTGTCCTTCATGTAGCATAAATTGAAAGGCTTTTTCAAGTTCGTTAGGAATAATACCATCCAAAATGGCCTCTCGTATCGCTACTTTTATTTGCCCTACTTCACGAGAGGGCTGCAAGCCAAATGCTATCATAATCATCTCGCCAGTAATAACAGGCTGAAAATTACGGAGTTTGTCTCGTTCCTCCAAATCTCGGAGGAGTTGTTCTACCTTATCAAAGTTTTGCAAGTAGCGTTTTACTTTTGCCCCGTCTTTGGAAGTAATGTCGGCACGACACAAAATCATCAGGGCATCGAGGGTGTCCCCAGCATCAACCAGCAAGCGGCGCAAGGCTGAGTCGGTCACGCCGTCTTTTGCCAAGGCAATAGGGCGCAAGTGCAAACGCACAAGGGTACGAACAAACTCCATTTTTTCGTTGAGAGGCAAGCGCATCTCTCTGAAAATCGGCTTGGTCATTTTTGCGCCCAAGTCTTCGTGGCCATGAAACGTCCAGCCATGCCCAGGTTCAAAGCGTTTAGTGGCAGGTTTAGCAATGTCATGCAAGATGGCCGCCCAGCGAGTCCAGAGGTCGTTGCTGCGTTCGGCGGTATTGTCAAGCACCTTTAACGTATGATAAAAATTATCTTTATGCCCTTTGCCATCTATTTGCTCCACACCTTTCAATTCGCAAAATTGTGGAAATATCAGTTGCAACACGCCCGCTGCCTCCAACAGCAAAAAGCCATACGAAGGTTTTGCTGAGAGGATAATTTTATTGAGTTCGTCGGTAATTCGTTCTTTTGACACAATCTCGATACGGTCTTTCATGGCAATAATGCCATCAAAGGTATCTGGATAAATATCAAAATTGAGTTGCGAGGCAAACCGAATGGCCCGCATCATTCTAAGGGGGTCGTCTGAAAACGTAATGTTAGGAGAAAGCGGCGTTCTAATGAGTTTTCGGCGCAAATCGCCCAGCCCATCAAAAGGATCAATCAAATCGCCAAAGGTGTTGGCATTGAGGCTGATAGCCATTGCGTTGATGGTAAAATCTCGGCGGTTTTGGTCGTCGCTTAGTGAGCCGTCTTCTACCATAGGTTTCCGAGAATCACTTCGATACGACTCTTTGCGAGCCCCCACAAACTCTATCTCCCAGTCGTCAAATTTAACTTGGGCTGTGCCAAAATTCTTAAAAACAGCTAAAGAAGCGTGTGGGTTGCCACTGGCAACGGCCACTTGTTCAGCTAATGATGTGCCACTGCCTACACACACAATATCAATGTCTTTGGAAGGGCGTTTCAGCAAAAGGTCACGCACGTAGCCACCAACCACGTAGGTTTCTACACCCAACTGCGCTGCACAGCGAGCAATAAGCGGAAAAACAGGGTGTTCGTGTAAGTGTTCAGCAAAATTCATTGCTGCAAAGATAGGAAAAACCGATTGAATTGGTGCAAGCCTCATGGCTTGCACCATTATGTCTAATCAACTAAGGCCTGATACGCCAATTGCTTAAATTGCTTGTCAACGCCTCCGTGCCGAGTTGGTACTATTTGGGTCATCCAAACACCTACAATTTCTTCCTTGGGGTCAATCCAATAGTCTGAGTAGTTGCGCCCACCCCAGCGCAACGAACCCACCGACGTAGGCTCGGCGGCTTGCCCTTTTGGTGTTGTGATTTCAAAACCTAAACCAAATTTATTGCCTACTCCTCCCATTTCTAAGTCACCAATTTGGTTGATGCCCATCATTTCAATGGTTTTGCGACTCAATAATTGCTTGCCATTGAAACTACCACCGTTGAGAATCATCTGGCAAAATTTGGCATAGTCCATCACTGTTGAAACCAAACCTGCCCCTCCCGACTCGTAGGTTTTGGCACCTGCTACGGGGTAGTTTTCTTCGTCGAAATCAGGGTGTACTCGTAGCCCTTTGTCATCAGGCTCAGTGCAAAGGCGAATCAAGCGATTTTTCTTGCTGTCAGGCAAAGAGAAACCCGAGTCGGTCATGCCGATTGGGTCAAAAATACGTTTCTGTAAAAAATCTCCAAAACGCATTCCAGACACAACTTCTACCAGATAACCCAGCACATCGGTATTGAGGCCGTAGGTGTATTTCTCGCCGGGTTCGTGCATCAAAGGTAAAGCCCCCAAAGCTGGGATTGTTTGCGAAATTTTCTTGTTATCAAGGCTAAAAAAGTCAGGAATGCCAGCCTTTTTGTACAATAAATGGCTGTACGGAATCCCCGCAGTATGCGTTAGTAGGTGGCGAATTGTTACTTCTCGCTTGGCGGGTACGGCTGAGTAGGTGGTGTCTTTAGGATTGAGATACATCAACACTTTCGGATTTTTGAAAGCAGGAATGTATTTGCTAATAGGGTCGTCGAGGCGAATTTTGCCCTCTTCAAATAGCATCATAACCGCCGTGCTGGTAATGGCTTTGCTCATGGACATAATGCGCCCGATGTCGTCTTTTTGAAGCGGTGCACCTGTTTCAAAATTGCGTGCGCCAAAACTTTTATAATACACAATTTGCCCTTTACGGAGCAAAATCATGGTGGCGCAGGGGATGTGCTTTTGTGTTACTTCATCTTGCATAAGGGCATCTATCCGAGCCAAGCGTTCTGACGAAAACCCCAGACTTTCAGGCGATTTTGCCGTCACGAATTGCTGTGGTTTGCTCTGAGTTTGAAGCACTGATTGTGCATTAGAAAAACCAGCTGACAGTAAGAATGAGAAGAAAATAAGTTTTTTCATTGAAAATAAGGTTAGAGAGTTTCGGGTCAGAACTTAATGCCATTATACAACTCTGACAGCTTGATAGAAGCCTGAAAATGAGGTAGTTGTATTTCTTCTTCGGGGTTTTCAAAAAACTGAAACTCCCATTTGTCGCCATTGCGTTGGTCTAACTGCACTAACATTTCGTCTTGTGACACAATGAGATAGTACATTAAGGACGAAAGACTGGTATATTCTTTTCGTTTGCGTCCCAAGTCGGTGGCTT
The DNA here is from genome assembly GCA_044228045.1 of Spirosomataceae bacterium. Classification (GTDB taxonomy): domain Bacteria; phylum Bacteroidota; class Bacteroidia; order Cytophagales; family Spirosomataceae; genus JAXLVB01. The sequence continues at coordinate 5,405 of JBGAVQ010000193.1, read as the reverse complement.
CGGTAGAGGGAGAAAGCACCTCTACAATCAGTATTGGCATGGTGACAGCGTAATCGTCGCCATCATCAACGGTGGGGGCAACCACAATGTCTGGATAGCGATAGACTTTATTTTCTATCACATTCAAGCGAACATCGTGACTATAAATCTCAAAAACATTTTCATCTAATGTTTTTTCGAGTGCCTTAACAACCTTTCTGGCTATCTTATTGGCTTTTTTTGATTCTCCGGGCATTTCAGTGAGTTTTCCGAAATGGAATTCATGCTTTGAGTTAGATTTTTTCTCTAACTCAAAGTATTCTTCGGCAGTATAGGTTTTCTCAACAAGTAGTTCCATCGCCTGTTACGTTTGGTCAAATATACAAAAAATGCCTACCCGTTCTTCTAAATCTTTACACTTTTGCCCGTTTTGACGGATTGATAAATGGCTTCTACAACCCGAATATCTCGTAGTCCTTCTTCGCCCGGCACAAGTAAGGTTTTGCCTTGCATCAATGCAAGAGCGTCTTCGTCCATTTGCTTGGCTTGCTGGCTTTTGAGTGGAAAATTGATAATTGTACCGTCAGACATACTGCCTTTGTTGCCATTATAGCTTGACTGTGGCTCCATTTTGAGCCACCCTTTTTCGTAATTCACCTGCAAGTAATTCATGTTGATACCAAAACTACTTTGGCAAGCTGCACGAGCACCACTGGGGAATTCGAGCATAAACATCATGGTTTCTTCTACCTCTTTATAGATTTCAGGGCGGGTTGTGGAGGCTTGGGCAATCACGCTAATGGGTTCTTCGCCAGTGGCTAATCTGGCTCCTTGTAGTGCATAAACGCCCATGTCGCCCATGACACCGCCACCAAGTGCTTTATTTTGTTTCCAATGGGTAGTTCGGGCATCAAAATACCCTGCCGCACTGGTTACCATTTTTACTTTACCAAATTTTTGTTCTTTTACCACTTGCATAAATGCCTGCGTGTTAGGGTCGTGCTGACACCTGTAGCCAATGGCTAACTTTACTTTGTTGTCGCTGCAAGCTTTAATCATGGCTTCGCAATCAGCTACGGAGGGGGCCATTGGTTTTTCACAAAAAACGTGTTTACCTGCTTTGGCAGCTCTTACTACAAACTCTCGGTGCATCGAAGGCGGCAACACTACATACACGATGTCAATGTCTGGATTGTTGGCGATTTGGTCAAAATTTTGGTAGTTGTAAATATTTTTGTCGGGGATGTTGTATTTTTTCTTCCAAGTTTCGGCTTTTGAGGGCGTACCCGTTACTATACCCGCCAAGTAGCATTTTTCGGTGAGTTGCAAAGCAGGGGCGAGCAAATCGGTGCTGTAATAGCCCAAGCCTACTAAGGCAATGCCCAGTTTGTCTTTGGCAGGTTTTGTGGCAGATAGCAGCACATTAGGTGCAAAAACGGTGGAAGCTCCCACAACTGATAGTTGTTGCAGAAAAGTACGACGAGATAAATAAATGTTCATAATTAACTGGTTTAGAGGATTATTGTGCGTTATTTTCGGCTCACAAAAGCATTGTTTTTAAGGTAAAACCGATAGGGTAAATCAACACCTTGGGTAATGCCAATGCGGGTAGTTGTAACGGTTTCAAAGGTAGGGTTTTCTGCTTTCAAAATAGATAGGTTGCTGTCGGTTAAAGACCAAAAATTCATGTTTTTGGTAATTGCCATGGCTTTCACCAAGTTGGCTGGGCCATTGCAGAGCTGGCGTAAGGTAGGGGTATGGAGGGGTTTGGTCGGAAAACGCCGTTGTTCCATCAGCTCAATACCTTGTATGGGTGCTAAGGCCCTTATGAGAACAGCCTCGCCAATGCCCTCGGCTGCCGTTACAACATTGAAACAATAGTGCATCCCATAGATTTGATAGACGTAAATCGTACCTGCTTTCTCAAACATCGGAGCATTGCGCTCTGTTTTGCGGCGGTAAGCATGGCAAGCGGGGTCATCGTGTAGATAGGCTTCGGTTTCTACAATAATTCCAGCGGTGTACTCTGTTTCGTTTTCATGCACCAACACGCACCCAAGCAACTCCTGTGCTACTTGCAACGTAGGACGTTGATAGAAAGCAAGTTCGCAGGTTGTTTTGTTCATGTTTTGCTATCAACTATTACAATTGACATGATAGGTGGTTTAAACAATTTAGCCATACAACAATTCAACCTTTCATAGAGATTTATATCCCAACAAACTCTACTATTTTCTCAACCAGTACTTCGTTTATTTTGAGGTAGCTTTCTTCTGTCCAGCCGGCTATGTGTGGGGTGAGCACCACATTCGGAAACTGTACTAATTCGTTAAATATATCTTGCTTGTCAGTAGAAAGTTTATGAAGTTTTTCGTTTTCGAGTACATCTAAGCAGGCACCTCGCACGTTACCATTTCGGAGTGAATCTACCAAATCTGATAAAACAACCACCTCTCCTCGTGAGGTATTGAGCAAGTATATTTTCTTCCGAAACTGATTGAGGAATTCATCGTTTACTAAGCCGTGTGTTTCGTCGGTGAGTGGTACGTGAAAGCTCAAAATGTCTGTTTCTTTAAAAATAGTATCCATGTTGGCTTCTTTGGCATGGGCATCTGAGTAGTTTGTGCGGTATTTGTCATACGCCAGTACGTTTACGCCAAAACCACTAAGCCGCTGGGCAAAGGCCGTACCTGTGTTGCCATACCCAATCAGACCTACGGTTTTGCCCATCAACTCAACCCCACGGTTTTCTTCTCGTCGCCAGATGCTTTTTCGTACTTCTGCATCGGCAGTATGAATCTTGTTGAGCAAACACAGCAGCATTCCTACACAATGCTCGCCTACAGCGTCACGATTGCCCTCATTGGCAGCGAATACCTTTACTTGGTGCTCTTTGGCAATTTTTATATCAATTAAGTCGAGCCCAGCACCTGCTCGAGCAATAAAACGGAGCTTAGTGGCTTTGTCGAAAAATTCTTCATCTAAAAAAGACTTACTCCGTATAATTAGCCCTTCGTAAGTACCGATGGTTCGTAGTAATTCGGCTCGTTGGATAGTGGGTTCGTAGTCGTAAATGAATCCTGCCTTTTCGAGCATCAAAAACAAACTCGGGTGCATTTCATCAGCAATAAGTATATGTGTTTTCATAAATAATAGCTTCATTTTGTATTAGGTGACAAAAAACACCCAAAAATAGTTAGGTTTTGGCAATTCAATTGAAAAATACAGCAACTTGTCCTTACAAAACACGTTGTCAGTTTGGTTTATTACAACAATAGCGTGGTTATTGACCATGCTACCACATAAAAAACAACTTTTAAATGATTGGCAAAGAAAAGTCAAACTCATTAGGTATAAATGCAAGAAGAGAAGTATATTTCTGCTCGATTATTGATTAGTGTAATGACAGATTAAGACATGAAAGCCGTCGAAATCAATAAAAATATTGTAGCAACTATTTATCCCAACGAGGGTGTTGTTCAAAACGTAGTGATTATTTGCTCTGCTACAGGGGTCAAACAAAGCTATTACGAATCATTTGCCACTTGGCTGTCGGCACACGGTTATACTGCTATCACCTTTGATTATCAAGGCATTGGTGATTCGTTAAAAAAACCTATCAAGCAAGTAAATGCAACTGCCAGTAGTTATGGTGAGCAAGATATTCCAGCAGTGATTTCGTATGCAATGCAGGAGTTAAATCCTCAACATATTTTTCTGATGGGCCACAGTATTGGCGGGCAACTCATTGGTTTATCGGCATTGCCACCAGTTGTGAAGGGTATTTTGCTGGTAGCTGCCCAAAGTGGTTATTGGAAGTTTTGGGATAAAAAAGCGCAGCCCCGTATGTGGCTTACATGGCACGTGATGATGCCCGGACTTACAAAGTTGTTTGGGTATTTTCCGGGTAAAAACTTCAACATGGAAAACCTCCCCAAAGGCGTTGCGCTGGAATGGGCAAAGTGGTGTAGATCACCCAATTATCTTTTTGACCACCTCTCTCAGGCAAGCAAGTTGTTTGCCAATATACAAGTTCCCCTTGTGTCATATAGTTTTAGCGACGACGATTATGCACCCAAATCAGCCGTGGATTGGCTTAGTAACCAGTACAAAAATAGCCATGCTATTCGTAAGCATATTCGCCCCCAAGACATCCAAACAGAGCGAATTGGCCATTTTGGAATTTTTAAAGAAAAGTGCGCCAATACCCTTTGGGTAGATTTTATTAGAGAAATGGAGAAAATAATAGCTTGATTCGATATAAATTTGGGAACTCAAACCAAAACGAACGTTCCTACAAAAGCGAACTAACCAACAATAATCATGAATAAAGTCTATTTAAGTGATTCGGGTCCAAAGGTTTCGGAGGCGATTTATGGATTTTGGCGATGGACAGACAAAGGGGCAGAAACTGGACCCTTGATGGAGAAAACCGTAAACCTTTGCTTAGAACTTGGTATCAATACTTTTGATCACGCCGATATTTATGGCAATTACACCATTGAGGAATATTTTGGCAAAGTAATTCGGCAAAAATCTTTTAAACGAGACGACATTGTGCTGTTTAGCAAATGTGGTATTCGCAAAACTGCCAACGGCTTTACCTACTACGACAACACTCGCAAACACATTGTAGAAAGTGTGGAAGCTTCGCTCAAAAAACTCGGCACCGACTACCTCGATATTTTCTTGTTGCATCACATTGATATGTTGAGCAACCCCGAAGACACAGCACAGGTGCTTACCGAACTGGTTAATTCTGGCAAAATTAAGCACATTGGCGTAACTAACTTTACGGTGTTTCAGCACCAATTATTAGAGTCATATCTGACAAAACCCATTGTGACTAATCATATTGAACTTAACCTCATCAACACGTCGGCCATTGAAGACGGGCGCATTGATTTCATCAAGCAGCGCTTCAGCAAGCCCTTGGCGTGGGCTCCTCTGGCAGGTGGCAAAATCTTGACGGGTAGAGATTACAAATCGGAGGTATTGAGAGCCAAACTCACCGAGGTTGGTAATAAATATGGCTCAAACATTGAGCAAACAGCTGTAGCGTGGCTTATTCAGTTGGGTACGTTGCCCATTATTGGCTCATTGTCTGAAGAACGCATTCGCAATGCGGCCAGTGCAACGGCCATCAAACTTTCGCATGAAGACTGGTACGAAATCTATAATTTGGCCTTGTTGAAGTAAAAAGCATTGATACTGGATAAAAGCGAGGGATGTTTTCGCATATTTCCCATAACAATCAACAAAACAAACAATGGCTCAATCTATTGCTGACCTCACGGCGATTCAAGAAGTGGTAGGTCGAATCAACCAACTCACCGAACAGTCTCAACGGCAGTGGGGCAGCATGAGTGTCAATCTGATGATTACACACTGTGCAGAACAAATCAAGATTTGTATAGAAGAAAAAC
>JBGAVQ010000192.1:0-10565 GCA_044228045.1 Spirosomataceae bacterium | reverse complement strand
CGGCTTTTGAATTGATGATGGCTAACATTTTTGTAGCCTTCCTCCAAAGTGAGAACCTCACTTGACTCTAATTTGATATATCGCTTTGCTCTCATAAAGCAAAATTAATAAAAATAAAATAATTGTGTCTTGGTACTTATGATTAGTAAAGAATCACCCATTTCGGAGATATATTGGAATTTAACCCGTTCTTTTGCTGTCGTACTGTAAGCATCTCCTAACTTCAAGATAGGGTTTAAATTAATGAGGACATCATTGGCATCATACAAAGTAAAGAGAGCCCCATAACTATAATCATGTCCACCACTACCTTGAAGAAAAGGTGTTTTGATTTTAAAGGATTTATTATCACTTGTAAAACTCCCTACCTGATGTTCTGCAACTGAGTAAAAGATAGAAAGGTCTTGTTGTAAAGAGTCGGGAAAACGATAAGATTTATCAAAAGGTTTTATTTTTAGGACTGATGTTTGTTTGACAATTTGATTACGAAGAAAGTACTCATACTGTACCATAATATCTTCAAGGCTATCTGGCTCAAACTTTTGGTATTTCTGTTTAAAGTCGTAAACCAATATTCGATCATCGCCGAAATCGTAATTGTTATTAGCATCACAGATGATGATTTTCTGCTGATTCTTTCTTCCCGAAAGAATATGAACTTGGTGTTTGAACGGTTTTTGATATAATTTTTTGTTTTTTAGTCTGTATCGCAAGGTCATTTTTTGATAGGCCGCCGAATCAACTTCGCCACTTAGAAATCGTTCGTGAAAACCTTGCCGTGGCTGAAAATCAGCATCATAAACAAGAAAGGTATCTAATCCCATAGGTATTCCTTTGAATTGAAAAGCATTATTCTTCTGAAGAGGGCGAGCAGGCTGAGTAATCTTAGGTATGGCAAATGTGTTTTTGGTTTCTAATAATACCCAAACTGAATCTACCTTATTATATTGGGCAACCGCCCAAAAGGAGAAGGAAAGCCCCAAGAAGAATGTGAAAAAGGATAGTGTTTTCATGTTCATAGTTTTGAGGTTTAAAATAAGGTAAATATAAGAATTTATATTCCTCCGTTGTTGGTCTTGTGACCAACAACCTTACTCGACAACAAATACAAGTTATGTCTCATCAAAATAATGCGTCAAAATGCCAAAATCATCAATCCCTATCTCATAATACTTGGCGGATGACCAATAGTATTCTTCTGGTCGGGTCGCTAAATTCCATTTCTCTTGTAAAGGATTCAAATGTATGTACTCAAGCTTTTGTTGAACCATCTTTCTACTAAGCATATTGACTGACAAGGGATTACGCTCCCAAAATTAATACGCTCGATCCTTGAGGTTAACTTTAAAATGAGCTAACACCGCTGGGTGATGCTCCTGTAAGTCAAACTTGATTTTTTGTGCCGTAAATTTCAAAAAATCTCTTTGTACATCTTCCAATAAGTAGTTTTCATTGATTCGCCACAGGATGTGGATATGATTCCACATGAGCACAAATCCATAAATCTTCACCCGTTGTTGTTCTACCAAGAATTTCATACTATCCATGATAATTTGCTTGTATTTATCAGGTTTTAAGAGGTGTTTCCACCACAAAATAGTAGCAGTAAAAAACTGAATATCGTGTTGGTACATGTGATTAGTTTTTTATTTGGTGGAAAATACTTGTTGTTGGTCTATGCGCCCCAGTCAAAGACCAACAATGGAGGAACTGTTTGATTTATGGTTGATTTTGCAAAATCCTTAGTTGGTATGCCAACACCAATGTAATCAGGATGATACATCGGTTTGGCAGTACAAGAGTATAAGGATTTTTTGCCATTTTCAAACAATTTGTGCATAATCGTTAGTCAAATTTGAATAATTTTCTCGCCACTGTTCGTAGGTTTTCCTACGCTCCAGCATTCACAGAGCCTCTTGCTCGTTTGGGTGATGATATTCGAACGTTACTTCTTTGTATTATTTCGGTCTTATTGGCAAATCAAACGCCGAGTGAGACGCTCTTACCATTTATAGTTGTTACGACCAGGGGAGAATAAAATCGTATAGTGGTAAGCCCTCTTAACGGCCTTTTGGGGTTGCTAACATCTGCTTTATCCTATCAAAATTCCTACGAAACCCGCTTAAATCTTTCGCTTTTGAAGGATATAAACTAATAAGATTGCCTTCTGCACTAATTATGATGTGCCGAGGGATAGCACTAAGGTGGATTGCTTTTGCCAAATCAGACTTAAAGTCGCCCAGCAACCAATAATGCTGATTCACTAACTTGTATTTTTTCTTATATTTCATCCAATCATTCCAATCACTATCAACGGATATTGATAGGACTTCAAGCCCTTCTGGGCGGTAGCTTTCAGATAGCCTTAATAAATCTGGTAATTCTTCAATGCATGGACTACACCATGTAGCCCAGAAATCTACATACAAAATTTTTCCTTTGTTTTTTTGTAGAACTTCCTTAAATGTAAGCATATTTCCAAGGGTATGTGGTGGAAGTGGCTGGTTAGTCAGATGAAAAAATGAATTCATGTATAGCAACTCTTGCCTGAATACAGGGTTTTTAATGTGTTGATTAGCAATAGCATACAAACTATCAAACATGCCAACATCGTTGATATTAGTCATCCAAATATCTCGGAGGGTCATCATTTGAATAATTTCTCGGTCGCATCCGTTCAACGCTTTAAGGGAATAATCAAATTTGAATGACAAGGATTCTTTTTTGACTGGGATGGTGTCATTAAAGTAATTAACCCATTTGTTGAGCACCTTAGCATAGGTTCCTATTTCACACAGAGCACTATTGAAATAGTCGTTAAACTGCCTTGAAATATACCCTTCTGGTAGCATTTTGCTCGGTGGCAAGCTACCTCCCAGCATCAGTCTGTCCAAATACAAATAATACAATTCTGTTTTTGTATAAGCTGTAAACTCGGGAGTAAATGCGTGTTTTGTGTCGAGGCTATCTATCAAGTTGAGTTTATGGTGATAATCGTCTGTCAGTATCTGCTTGTATCGAAATAAGTCATTTCGGTACTCGCTTTTGAAGACTAATGCTTTGCTATCAAATCGAGTTTTCAAAAGCGTATTGAACTGATAGTGCATTCGATTATTACCTTTTACAGTTTCTATATTATTCTCTTTGTTCAACACAATAGAGACATCATCGTTGGGGCTTATGAAAATTTGGTTGTTTAAGAGTCGAGCAATGATGGGTTTATCTATATGGAAAGAAAAAAAGAAACGATTACCTGCCGAAAGTTTTGCTTTGGCATACACCGTATCTTTTTGAATTACATAATTAAAATCAGCGATTCTTAGTTCTTTGATGGAATTGTTCACTAACGATACGCTGATTTTTACATTATGCTGTCCTATAGCACTCGTAAACAAACAAGGCAGAGCCAATAAAAAAGATATTATGTGCTTTCTCATAGCATCAATCAAATAAGCAACCCTCTTGAAAGTTAATTCCAAAAGGGTTGCGATGGTTAAAAACTAAACAGCAGAGCACGTATCATATACTGAACCAGGCCATGATGAGGCACATAAGTCGTTGAAAATACTCTCTCCTAAGCTACATGAAGTTACATCTATTGTTCCAACAACGTAGTTTCCTTCACCACAAGAGATACGATAACATTCTTCTGTTCCACCTTTTACCTCTTTCATTTGTGGCTTGGAAAGAAGATTTTTTGAAAAATTCAACATTGCTTTTTTCATTTTCTTGAAGTTAAAAGTTTAACTGTTTGATTTATGTTGATTTTGCAAAATTCGATGTAGATGGTGGTTTATAAGCCACTAACCAAAAATGAGTCATTGATTTACACCAATAAGTACACCAAAGTTGGCCATTGTTTTGTTACCAATCACCCCAAAAAAACCTTAAAATTCAAGGGTTTTCTCATAATTTTTAAGGGAAAAGGCGAGATTTTACCGTTCGATAAATTATTTTGGAAAATGAGATTGCATCAATACTTTGCGGTCGTAGGTTTTCCTACGCTCCAGCATTCACAGAGTGTCTCGCTTGTTTTGGTGATGATATTCAAACATTCTTTGTATTATTTTGGGCTTATTGGCAAATCAAACGCCGAGGGAGACGCTCTTGTCATTTATAGTCGTTGGAGACATCCTTCGACTAAGACGTAAGCAATTTTAGGTATATTTTCTTTTAAGATAATAGCCTGATGGGGTACGAACCAAGGACAATACACAATGGTAAATCAAAAAAGGTCTCAGAATATATAAAATATCCCAAAGACCTTTTTTTATTCTACAGCGTAAATAGCAAACTACCCAATTCTGATTAAACATTAAACCTAAAGTGCATCACGTCGCCATCGTGTACAAGGTATTCTTTTCCTTCTATCCGTAGTCTTCCTACTTCACGGCAGGCAGCTTCAGAACCATATTTCACGTAGTCAGCATAAGCAATTACTTCGGCTTTGATGAAACCTTTTTCAAAATCAGTATGGATTACACTGGCTGCTTGGGGGGCTTTCCAGCCTTCTTCTATAGTCCAAGCTCGTACTTCTTGCACACCCGCTGTAAAATACGTAATAAGATTCAACAGCTTGTATGTAGAACGAATCAGGCGATTTAACCCTGCTTCGGTGAGGCCGTATTCACTCAAAAACAATTCTTTGTCGTCGGCATCTTCCATTTCAGCAATCTGAGCTTCAATGGAGTTGTTGAGTACAATTACTTGCGCACCTTCTTCTTTAACAGCAGCTTCAAGGCTTTGCGAATACTTGTTGCCTGTCAGGATAGAGCCTTCGTCCACATTAGCGACGTAGAGAACCGGTTTTTCGGTGAGTAAGAAAAGGTCAGCAATGGCCGTGCGGTCTTCTTTAGATAAACCAAGTGAGCGCACACTTTTGCCTTGTTCTAAACATTCTTTGCAGCGCACCAGCACGTCATAATCTTGACGAACTTTAGCATCTGCTCCCATTTTTGCGATTTTCTCAGTACGAGCTATTTTTTTCTCAACACTGTCTAAGTCTTTGAGCTGAAGTTCTGTATCAATAATTTCTTTGTCGCTTACGGGGTTGATTTCGCCCTCTTCTCGCAAAATATTATCATCCTCAAAGCACCTAATCACATGAATAATGGCATCTACTTCTCGGATGTTTGCCAAAAACTTATTGCCCAGTCCTTCGCCTCTGCTGGCACCCCGCACAAGACCCGCAATGTCCACAATCTCAATGGTAGTGGGTACAAGTCGTTGAGGTTTAACCAATTCGGCCAACTTGTCTAAGCGTGGGTCTGGTACATCTACTTTGCCCACGTTGGGATCAATGGTACAAAACCGATAATTACTGGCTTGTGCCTTAGCACTGTTGCTAACGGCGTTAAAAAGAGTGGATTTGCCCACATTCGGAAGTCCTACAATACCTGCTTGTAATGCCATTTTTTTAGTAATAAGTCAATAAAAGTCCCCTTGTGCATAGATTTGTGTGTAAGCGAAGGGGGAAGGAGAATGAAAATAGTAGTAAGTTGGCGGCGAACCGCTCAGTAAGTAGAGCCTAACTGCTTTAGTAAAGAAAGTGCATTGCCAGTGTATTGCATGGATAAACAACTACTTAAAGACAATAAAAACGTTAAAAAAGCACTTATGACTTTTACTACTTAGGACTTACGACTGATTTCAAGCCGCAAAGATAATAAAAAAAGCCTCTGAAACCTCAGAGGCTTGGGGTACAAAAAGTGTATGGATTAGGGTAGGGTTAATCCCATTTGAGGGTACTATTGCCAAAGTCTTCTTCTTCTCGGTTATATTGCGAGAAATCAAAATCAGGCAGTAGTTCGGTTTTTACATGTTCTACAGAATCTTTGAGTGCTTCGATGAACTTGTCAAAATCTTCTTTATAGAGGAATATTTTGTGTTTTTCATACGCAAACCCGTCACCCTGCGGATAGCGTCGGCTTTCGGTGATTGTAATGTAATAATCGCTCGAACGTGTTGATTTTACATCAAAAAAATAAGTCCGTTTACCTGCTTTTACTCGCTTCGAATAAATTTCTTCTCGGTCTCTTTCTTCCACGAATGTTAGGGTGTTTAAGGGTTAGTATTTCCCAAAAATAGAAATAAAAAAAGTATCCTTCCAAACCTTTTTGTAAAATAAATCTATGATTTATACGTTTACTAAAAGTGATGTACATTAAAAAATTAGCATAAAAGTTGTACACTTTAAAGAAAAGTTCTTAATTTTGTGCCAGTTACAACACAGCTACTTGGATTTTTCAAAGTTGTCTGCTTATTCTGACCTAACCTTAGAGCCGCCGGGAAACAGTTTTACTTAACCAATTTTCTTTTTTTATGGGTAACAGAGTGATTGTCGCTGCAGCGATGCTGGTAAGCATAGCTGTCGCTCCTTCGCAAGCCCAGTTGGGTAAGGAGTACGCCGGAAAAGCTTCCTACTACGGGCAAGAATTCATAGGGAAATCCACCGCCAACGGTGAGCGTTTTTCTCAAACAGAGTTCACAGCCGCACATAGGGAGCTACCATTTGGCACCATGGTAGAGGTAACTAACCTCACCAACAGCAAGACCTGTATTGTTCGGGTGAACGATAGAGGTCCCTTTGCCCGAGGACGGATTATTGATCTGTCGTCGGCAGCAGCCAAGACCCTGGGCTTTATGAAGTCGGGGCTGACTCACGTCAAAATCCGTATTGTCGGGTTCGACGGGCTGCTTCTGCTCAGACAAGGCGAGTATCTTATTGAGAGCACCGCCGAGTTATTGAGCGCACTTGATTCGACGAAGAAATTTCGTTATTAGTCTTATTTCCGGTTTCCCAACTGTGTGTGCCAGCCCCCCTCGGGCTGGCACTTTTTTTATGATTATAGCGATTCAAACTCCTCAAGGAAATATTCAACAATTTGCCACATAAAATTTGACCATCCGAAAAAAAGACCTAATATTGGCTCAATACGCTATAACCTTGTTCTGCAATGGAATCTTTCTTTTTACTTATCAAATCTATACCTTGGTGGGGATGGGTACTAATCGTGCTGGCACTGATAGCGATTCGAGATGTTTCGCAAAAGAAGCAGACCATTCGGCATAATTTTCCAATTATGGGGAATTTACGATATTTTATCGAAAGTGTTGGTCCAGAGTTTAGGCAGTATATTGTAGCTAATAATCGAGAAGAACTGCCATTCAACCGTCGTCAGCGTAGTTGGATTTATGCTTCTTCCAAAAAAGAAAATAACTTTCAAGGCTTTGGCTCTGACCAAGACTTTAATGCCCCAGGGTATGTGTTTATTAAACACGCCATGTTGCCGTATGTGCCACCAGCCAATCACCCCAGTTTATCAGATAGCAGTGCTATTCCTTGTGCCAAAGTGATTGGCCCCCAACGCCGTCGTCCGTATCGACCCTATTCTGTAGTTAATATTTCAGGGATGAGCTTTGGTTCGCTATCGGGTGCGGCTATTGAGTCGCTCAACAAAGGAGCTGCTAAGTTTGGCTGTTATCACAACACAGGCGAAGGTGCTATTTCGCCTTATCACCGCTTTGGGGCAGACATCGTGCTCAACATGGGTACGGCGTATTTTGGTGTGCGAGACGATGATGGTAATTTTGAAATGAAAAAACTCATCAATTTGTGTGAGGAACTGCCCCAACTACGGATGATTGAGCTAAAACTGTCACAGGGAGCAAAACCTGGAAAAGGGGGCGTGCTACCTGCCTCAAAAATTACGAAAGAAATTGCCGAGACTCGTCATTTGCCTATGGGACAAGATGCCATCTCGCCATCGTCGCATAAGATGTTTAGTAATGTGCCGCAAATGGTAGCCTTTATCGAAAGTTTGGCAGAGGCATCGGGCTTGCCAGTTGGTATTAAGTCGGCAGTAGGAAAATTAGAAATGTGGGAAGAGTTGGCCGATTACATGGCACATACAGGCAAAGGCCCTGACTTTATTACGGTGGACGGTGGCGAAGGCGGAACAGGTGCAGCACCACCAGCGTTTGCCGATCACGTATCGTTGCCATTTGTATTTGGGTTTACCAAGGTGTATCAAATTTTTCAGAAACATGGACTCACCGACCGAGTTGTGTTTATTGGTTCGGGTAAGTTGGGCTTGCCCGATACGGCACTATTAGCTTTTGCCTTAGGCTGTGACATGGTGAATGTAGCCCGAGAAGCCATGCTCTCTATTGGGTGTATTCAGGCGCAGATTTGCCATACTAATCGCTGCCCAACGGGTGTGGCTACTCAAAACAAATGGCTGCAAAGCGGACTGGACCCTGCCTTGAAACAAGAACGCTTTTATAGCTATATAAAAACCCTTAATAAAGAGATATTGGACATTACGCACGCCTGTGGCTATGAACACCCCTGCCAAATGACAATGGATGATGTGGATATTTCGGCAGGAGATGACAACAAAACCCAGCCGCTTAGAATGGTGTATGGTTACGAAAAATCAAAAGTTGCCTTTGGTGGGATGCAAGAACTATTGTATTCTGAACATTTAGGGGGTGGCAAGGTAGGGAAGTACGCTTGATTGCACCCTCTATTTTTTGATAACCAAGACACAAAAAAAGTCGTACTACAAGCACGACCTTTTCCTTTAACCTATGATGAATGTGTTATTGCCAGCCCAAAGGGTGACTTTAACGGGGGCAATATACGGATTATTGAATTATGAATGGAAAATTGCACCGTATTTTTTGCTTAAAAGGCTTTTTTAGTGTACTTACTTTCACATTTGGGATGGTTCCGGAATATGTAATTTTACTAATGAATATTTCTTGAAGCAATAATTTTAATCGTAATCAACTTATCCTGTCTCAAAATCAAAGGTTTATGAAAGGGTTATGTTTTGGGTAGTTGCAACTAAGTACAAGAATACCGTACTTTGCGGCTTTGACAGAAGATTGTTTTTTGAAATTAGCTTTTTTCTCTATTAACTTGCAGTAATATACCTTTAAACCTCTATTCTGATTTGAAACCAACTGATCTTTCGAACCCAGAGTATTTTCACAAAGTAGTGGATTGCCAGTACGCTTGCCCTGCACATACGCCTGTGCCAGAGTACATTCGGCTCATTGCGGCAGAGCGTTATACCGAAGCCTATTTAGTTAACTGGGAGTCAAACGTATTTCCGGGTGTATTGGGCCGTACCTGCGACCGCCCCTGCGAGCCTGCTTGCCGCCGTGGGCGTGTTGAAGAAGAACCCGTAGCCATCTGCCGCCTCAAACGAGTAGCCGCCGACAACAAAGGCGACGACGTTACCAATTTTATCCCCAAAGGGCCCTTTCCGTCTAATGGCAAGAAAATCGCCCTCATTGGCGGTGGCCCAGCCTCGCTGACCGTTGCCCGTGACTTGGCTCCTTTGGGCTACGAAATCCACGTTTTCGACGAGCAAGAATTAGGCGGTGGCATGATGCGTAGCCAAATTCCGTCGTTTCGTTTGCCCGAATCGGTGCTTAACGAGGAGGTGAATTACATCCTCGACATGGGCATTCATAGCCATTTCAAAACCTATGTGTCGAGTCTCAAAGAAATGCTGGCGCAAGACTATGATGCCATTTTTGTAGGTACGGGTGCACCACGTGGCAAAGACCTTGCAAACTTGCCTGGGCGTTGGGATGCCGCCCAAAATATCCACATCGGTATTGAGTGGTTGGCAAATGTGGCTTTTGATCACACCCACAAGATTGGTAAAAATGTAATTGTACTTGGCGGAGGAAACACCGCCATGGACTGCTGCCGTACCTCCAAACGATTGGGTGGTGAAAACGTAAAAGTAGTGGTAAGAAGCCCATTTGAAGACATGAGGGCTTCGCCATGGGAAATAGAAGATGCTCAGCATGAAGACATCCCCATTCTTAATTGCCATGTACCTAAAGAGTTTGTGGTAGAAAACGGCAAATTGATAGGAATGAAGTTTGAGAAAGTTCAGGCGGTTTATGACGAAAAAGGCCGCCGTTCGTTGGTTTCGATGGGCGAACCCGACGTATTTATCGAAGCTGACGACGTACTCGTGGCCATTGGTCAAGAAAACAGCTTTCCGTGGATAGAGCGAGATTTAGGTCTTGAGTTTGATAAATGGGAATTGCCTATTTTGAACGTAGTTACTTTTCAGTCCACCAATCCAAAGGTGTTTTTTGGAGGTGACTCTGCTATGGGGCCAAAGAACGTCATCACAGCCGTAGCACAAGGCCATCAAGCGGCTGTTTCGATTGATTTGTTCTGCAACGGCCAAGACCTTGAGAAGCGTCCAGACCCCATGACCAACTTGGTGAGCCAAAAAATGGGTATTCACGAGTGGATTTATGACAACGACGTAGCCAGTGATTTACGCTATAAAGTACCTCACGCCGAAAAAACAACCACGCTCAAGAATCGCAAGATAGAAGTGGAGTTGGGTTTTGATAAAACTACTGGTTTCAAAGAAGCGCAACGCTGCCTTAATTGTGATATACAAACGGTATTTACAGAAAACCGCTGTATCGAGTGCGATGCTTGCATGGACATTTGCCCTACTTCGTGTATTACCTTTACCGAAAACGGTGAGGAACAAGACCTCCGCAATCGCTTAATAGCC
>JBGAVQ010000191.1:0-10783 GCA_044228045.1 Spirosomataceae bacterium | reverse complement strand
ATAAATTAGACGAATTGTTCAAAATTGCTGATACCTATACCGTACTCCGTGATGGCAAAAGTATTGAATCGGGCGAAATGGAGGGTATTACAAAAGATGCACTAATCGCCAAAATGGTGGGCAGAGAGATTGAATTTCGGAAGAAACCTACTGCATTATTGGCCGGAGGTCTTACGCATACCAATGATGCCCAATGGGTTGATAATGAAAATGTTCTATTCAAAATAAGCCACCCTGCTATCAATTTTAGCCTCCAAAAAGGTGAAATTCTTGGCATTTTTGGGCTAATGGGCGCAGGCCGAACCGAGTTGTTTGAATCTCTTTTTGGTTTACGAAAAACATCAGGCGAACTCTGGATAGAAGGCAAAAAAGTTGTGATTGATACCCCCACTGCGGCCATGAAAGCAGGCATGGCATTGGTGAGCGAAGACCGTAAAAAAGACGGAATTGTACCCGAATTAAGCGTCAAAAAAAACATCAGCCTCACTACGCTGACCAATCTGTTACAACGAGGTATTTTAAGTGGTCAAAAAGAAGAAAATTTGGCAAAGAAGTATATCGAATCACTCCGAATCAAGACCTCCTCAGACCAGCAACTCATCAAAAACCTAAGTGGAGGAAATCAACAAAAAGTCATTCTGGCCAAATGGCTGGCCACCAATCCTAAGATTTTATTGCTTGATGAGCCTACTCGGGGCATAGATGTACACGCCAAAGCTGAAATCTACCAACTCATCTACCAACTGGCGGCAACAGGGCTGGGTATTATCATGGTATCGTCAGAATTGCCCGAAATTTTTGCAGTAAGTGACCGTGTGCTTGTATTAAGTGATGGCAAACTAACTGGTGACTTCCCAATCAGCGAAGCCACCGAAGAAATTCTGTTGAAGGCAGCCATAGTTTAGCAC
The DNA here is from genome assembly GCA_044228045.1 of Spirosomataceae bacterium. Lineage (GTDB taxonomy): Bacteria > Bacteroidota > Bacteroidia > Cytophagales > Spirosomataceae > JAXLVB01. The sequence goes on along the minus strand of JBGAVQ010000191.1, from coordinate 9,875 downwards.
ACAGGGATAAGCAGGCGGTAATTCACAAATCCTTATCAAGAAATTTCAGTGATTTCTGTGAGAGAAAAAAAGATTAAAAATGAATAAAGAACTACTCAAAAAATCACAATCGCTTATTGCACTTTTTGTGCTCTGCGTTATTATTAGTTTGCTTTCAGACAAATTCCTGACCGTAGCCAATGGCTGGAATGTGTTGCGGCAAATCTCTGTTAATATTTGTATTTCGGTAGGCATGACCTTGGTCGTACTTACCGCAGGAATTGACCTTTCGGTAGGTTCTGTCTTGGCATTGTGTGGTGCTATTACAGCTGGCCTACTCAAAAACGGCATCGAACTCCCTTCCCAAAATCTGTACATCGGTTTCACACTACTGGGTGCCATTCTCGGTGGTTTACTGGCTGGTGGAGCATTGGGTTGGTTCAACGGCTGGGCCATCACCAAATTCAATGTGCCGCCATTCGTGGCTACGCTCGCCATGCTTACCGTAGCTCGTGGCTTAACCATGCTCTGGACACAAGGTTTTCCCATCAGCAATTTAGGAACTCACTTCGACTACATTGGCACGGGTTGGTTCATAGGCGTGCCAGTACCCGTTTGGATAAGCCTGCTGGTGGTACTTTTGGCCGTTTTTATTACAGACAAAACACCACTCGGGCGCTACATTTACGCCATTGGAGGCAACGAAAATGCCGCTCGATTGTCGGGTATTAACATCCAGAAAATCAAGACAATCGTTTATACGTTGGCGGGTGTTTTGGCGGCTTTGGGTGGACTTATGGTAACAGCCCGCTTAGATTCGGCCCAGCCCAATGCTGGCACAGGTTACGAATTAGATGCCATTGCGGCTGTGGTGATAGGTGGTACATCGCTTTCGGGTGGGCGTGGCTCTATTTGGGGAACAGTGCTTGGCGCAATCATTATTGGTGTGCTTAATAATGGTTTAGTGTTGCTCAATGTATCACCTTTTTGGCAGCAAGTTGTCAAGGGTTTTGTCATCTTGTTGGCGGTAGTTATTGACAAAATGAACCAGAAAAAGGATTGATTTTCAGTTTTTTGCGCCAATTGTTTACATTTGACTCTGAGCATACAAATTTTCAACACGCCCCCTATTTCCTATTTTAGCGATGAAAAAAATACTTCTTTTTCTATTGGTTAGCAGCCAATTAGTGGCACAAAAAATCACCTCATTACCCCGAAGCACACCCGAAGCCGAAGGCGTTTCTTCCGCAGGAATTATTGATTTTTTAGATGCTGCCACCAAAAGCAAACACGAGTTTCATAGTTTTATGTTGATACGGCATGGCAAAGTGGTCGCCGAAAGTTGGTGGAATCCGTATCGAAGCGATTTGAAGCACACGCTATATTCTGTCAGCAAAAGTTTTACGGCCACAGCGATAGGCTTTGCCGTGAGCGAGCAAAAACTAACCGTCAATGATAAAGTCGTTTCGTTTTTTCCAGACAATTTGCCAGTTCCCGTCAGCCCATATTTAGCCGAACTGCGAGTCAAAGACTTGCTCAGTATGAGCGTAGGCCATGCCAAAGAAAACTTTGCGATGATTGCAAATGACAATTGGGTGGAGGAGTTTTTAAGTACGCCTATTGCGAATCAACCCGGCACAAAGTTTCTGTACAATTCGCCAGCAACTTATATGCTTTCGGCTATTGTGCAGAAAGTGACTGGCCAAAAAGTAATAGACTATTTAAAACCACGATTATTTGTTCCTTTGGGGATTGAAGGCATGGACTGGGAAGTTGACCCCAAAGGCATTAACACGGGCGGCTGGGGTTTACGACTCAAAACCGAAGACATGGCAAAATTCGGTCAGTTGTTCTTGCAAAAAGGAATGTGGAAAGGCAAGCAAATTTTGCCTGCTTCGTGGATAGAAGAAGCTACTTCCATGAAAATTATGCAAGACCCCAACGCTTCGCAAGCCAAAAAAGATTCAAGTGATTGGTTACAAGGTTATTGCTACCAAATGTGGCGTTGCCGTAACAATGGTTTCCGAGCCGACGGTGCCAATGGGCAATTTATCATCGTATTGCCTGACCAAGATGCCGTAATTGCTATTACCGCCGAAGCACCTGATATGCAAGGGGAGTTTAATCTGATTTGGCGGTACCTTTTGCCGGCATTAAGCCCCAAAAAACTACCAGCAAATCCTACCATGCTGGCAAGTTTAAGGCAAAAATCGGCCTCCTTAGCCCTTCCAATTTCCTCAAAAAACACAACTTCTACCGTTGAATCAACGATTTCGGGTAAAACCTTTGGCGTTGTTTCTAAAAGCAAAAGCATTGAAACCGTGAGTTTTGATTTTAAAAATGGAGTGTGTAGCCTAAGCCTAAAAACCGATTCAGTTGCTCATCATATTACCTTTGGAGCTGGTAAATGGGAAAACGGTGAAACCACCAAGTTTGGACCCTATTTAGTAGCAGGGGCAAGGGCCAATCGGGTTGGGTTGCCACCCTTTAAAGTAGCGGGTAGTTATACGTGGAAAGACGAAAAAACGCTGGAACTAACCCTTCGCTACATCGAAAGTCCGCATACCGAAACCATCCTTTGCAGTTTTGATGGCAATAAAGTAAGCCTTGATTTTCAGAACATTTTCAATAAAAATGCAAAACGAGAGCTAACAAAAGGGATAGTGAAAAAACAGCTTGCCAACCCACCTCGACTCATTGTAAGAGGCGACGACATGGGCTATTCACATTCGGGAAACGTGGCATTGATACAATCGTACACCGAAGGTATCGAAACCTCTATCGAAGTCATTGTTCCCTCGCCGTGGTTCCCAGAGGCCGTAGCATTGTTAGAAAATAACAAAACCGTTGATGTAGGGCTGCATTTTGCCATCACCAGCGAGTGGGACAACATCAAATGGCGACCTTTGACCGACTGCCCAAGCCTCAAAAACAAAGACGGGTATTTTTATCCCATGATTTACCACAACAACAATTACCCCAATCAGGCGGTGATGGATAATGCCTGGAAACTCGAAGACATCGAAAAGGAACTGAGGGCGCAAATCGAAATGGCCTTGAAATACATCCCTCGCCTAAGCCATGTTTCAGGACACATGAATAGCACTGGTTTTGCCCCCGAAGTAAAAGCACTTGCCCGCCGAGTGGCAAAAGAGTACAAGCTCACGATGGTGGACATTGACTCCGAAAAAGATATTAAAACCTCTTACATTGGCATTGATGCCAGAAACAAATCTACCGAAGAGAAAATACAAGCCTTTATCAAAATGCTTGACAAACTGGAAGAAGGCAAAACCTATGTTTTTGTAGAACATCCGGGCATTGACAATGATGAACTGCGAGCTGTCTATCACATTGGTTATGAGGATGTTGCAAAAGGAAGACAAGACGTGACGACCATCTTTACGAGCGAAAAAGTGAAAGAGGCAATCCAACAAAAAGGAATAAAATTGGTAAGCTATAAAGAGGCAATCAATGCCGCAACGATGAATGATAAATGATGAATTAAAGCCTGATAGGCTTATATCCCAGAGATCCGAACGCCGTTTGGAGAATGTGAATATCAAATACGTCATGGCTATAGACCAAGGCACAAGCAGCACCAAAACCATCATTTTTGATGAAAAAGGACAAGCCGTTGCCAAAGGTTCGGTTGAATTAAAGACCAATCATTTTGACAATGGATTTGTTGAGCAAGACCCCCAAGGTATTTATCAAAATGTATTAGATTCGGTTCGTGAATGTTTAACGCATTTTACTAATCATGGGTTTGATGTTTCAACAATTGTTTCATGTGGTATTAGCAATCAGCGAGAAACCTTTGTGCTGTGGGATAAGGCAGGAAAACCACTCAGCCCAGCCGTAGTATGGGCGTGTAAAAGGTCAATAGCTATCTGTAATGACCTCAAAACCAAAGGCCAAGAGCCACTCATCAAGCAAAAAACAGGCTTGCTCATTGATCCGTATTTCTCAGGAACAAAATTGCTTTGGCTTATTGAACACGATGAAACCCTCAAAGCAAAAGTTGAAGCAGGCGAGGTTTATTTCGGTACAATAGACTGTTGGCTCTTATTCAAATTAACAAACGGTAAGCAGTTTAAAACCGACTACACCAACGCCTCCCGCACCTTACTTTTTAATATATATACCTTAGGTTGGGACAAGGAAATCTTAAAACTTTGGGGCTTAGAAAACCTCAATTTACCGGAAGTTTGCCCATCCTCTTTTGATTTTGGATTTTGGAATTGGGATTTCGGATTGATGAAATTGCATGAAAATTCCACAATCCGAAATCCGCAATCGCAAATCCGCATTACGGCCCTCATCGGCGACTCCCACGCTGCCACTTTTGGCGAAGGATGCTTTGAGCAAGGCACAGCCAAAGTCACACTTGGCACAGGCAGTTCAATTATGATGAATACGGGTAATAAACCCGTCAATTCTTCTAACGGAATGCTTACCACCATCTGTTGGAGTACCGAAAATCGGGTAGATTATGCTTTGGAAGGAGCCATCGTTTCGTGCGGCTCTACCATCGAATGGCTCAAAAATGAACTGAATTTGTTTGACAATCCTGCCGAAACCGAACAAATGGCGAATGCCGTTCCCGACAACGCAGGTGTGTATCTGATTCCTGCGTTCAGCGGATTGGGTGCACCACACTGGCAAATGAGCCGAAAAGCCTCCATCGAGGGCATGACCTTTGGCACAACCAAAAACCACATTGTTCGAGCTGCTTTGGAAAGTATTCCTTACCAAATCAAAGATGTAGTGGAGGCAATGGAGCAAGATATGCAGTCGCCGCTAAATACTATCTCGGTCAATGGCGGCATGACCAACAACCAATTTGTCATCAGGTTTTTAGTGGATTTACTAAAATTACCCTTGAAAAAACAACAAAATGCCGATGTCTCTGCGCTGGGAGCGGCCTATCTATCAGGTTTGAAAAGTGGTGTTTATCAGGATATTAGCCAATTAAACGAACTCAATAGTTCTCATACTGAATTGATCCAGCCAGATTTTTCTAATCAACTTGTTCAAGAAGGTTATCGAGGTTGGAAAGAGAAAATAGATAGATGATTGATTGAAAATCCTGCTCTTGTTCCGCCTTCGCTCGGCTCTGCCGAGTGAAAACTAAGCCATAAGCCCTCTGGGCGGCATTTGAATAAGTTGGGTAGCTTGAGCTTGGCAAGAACACGACTGTCCTATAAAATAGTGCTGTTCCTATTCTGTTTTTCTTTATTCAAATCCCGCTTATTTCATCAAACTTTGTTATCATGCAAACTACGCCCAGAGGGCTTTTCAATAGGCTTCACTCGTGGGACACGAGCGAAGGCAGGAGGAGGAAGAACAAAAATTAAAAGACATAGTTATGGACAGCATCGCAAAATATATTGACGAAGAAAAAGATGTAGCTTTCTTAGTAGGAAGAGAAAAAGAGCAAATGAAGTTTGTAGCGTACCTTTTGCAAGAAGGAACTAAAACTTTCAGCCAAATCGCCGATATTGCAGGCGTTACTGTAAGTTTTGTTAAATCCGTAAAACAGAAACTTGCATAAGCCGACTTCAGGCGGGCTTTTGCTCATGGACACTTGACTGGTGAACAAAAGCGGCAGCCACCAACCTCACGGGGGCTTGGAACAACTGAGCCTAACGCCAATCTGAGATTGGCATACACTCCGACGAAGTGAAACACTTCGCCGAGAGGGGGTATAGATTTGTCTGCCTTGCATAAGGCTAAAATACAAAAAATACAGCAGAAGCTAAAAACTTTTTCTTTATATTTGATGTAGTTGTGCAACAGCCACCAATGTTGTGTGATGCCTTATATAAAAAAATCACAAATGGTCAGTTTTGGTTTAGTATTGGCTGTTTGAATGCTTTTAGTAAAAAGAAATAGCCTATTAAATTTACAACAAACCTCAGTCTGTCAGCAAAAATCCATTTGTCAGCCATAGTCCGAATTTCATCCGATGATTTATCAGCCACTTCTTTTGTCATTAAGATTTCATTAATGGGATATATATACGCAAAAGTGAATGCGATTCCCATAACAAGAGTGATTACAGTTATAAGTAAATAACGTCTGTGTTGTTTACTATGCCATCCCAAAAATAGAGCAATTAAAGCAGGTAAATTTCTAATAACCATCCATGGCGGTCCAAAAAAATTATTTATGTATTTATTGAAAGAGGTTTCGCCGAAAAAACTTTTAACGGATTCTGGTAACGACTCGCTCCACATGGGTACAATAACGGACATGCTGAAAAGTGTCCCACCGACATAAATACTAAACCCAATGACAGCCCACCAAAGAAAGAAATTAAATAAATCTTTACGCAATTTCATAATCTGATTAAATTAAATGTGAAATAATGTTCCAAAGGTTTCGCAAACCCGCTGTTGGACGACGGGAACGGAGCGAAGGGGAGTAAACGTGGTTCAACGAACATATAAACGCCACTATGGCGGTTATACATCTGGAATAAGGTATAACAGCCAGAACTACTTGCTTTTTTAGGCTTATGGCGGTTATATTCCGTTTATTAGAAATCGGTTGATGCTTCTTAGAATCGATTTTTGCGCTGAGAATCAGCACTCAAACCTAAAAAAACATTTCCAATTCATCAAATTAAGTTATTATTCGGTAAAAACGCTTGGCTGTTAAGTGGCGCTTGAGTTTAAACTATCCCCGCTTACCCCAAACTACAATTCGGCACTTAACATGGTTTAGCGTTTCAAAAGCAAGTTAAGGGGATCATCCAAATAACACCTATTTCAGCATCTTTTTGTAAGTACGGGCTATGCGTTGTGGGTTTGCCTTAAAGTTAAATAGCAACATCGCCGTCAGGTTAGCGAGTTGAACCCGTAACCACGAATTGTTCTCATACTTTCGGGCAGAAACAATGGCATTTTTGGGTATTATTTTCAAACGAGCAAGGCGAGTTGCTCTTACCAAAATGTCATAATCTTCCATAATAACAAAACGCTCGTCAAATCCGCCAAGCTGGTCAAAAAGCTTGCGGGTTATGTACAATGTTTGGTCACCTCCTCTGCAGAACAAAAAGTTGAATCGAGTAAAATAAGCGTTGATTTTGAGCATGAAGTGGGGAGAGTCAAACTGATACCGATAACAACCCAGGTCATGTCCTTTGGTCAGAGCATCCTGAATATCAGTTGTATAGCTTGCTGGAACGCTCACATCAGCATGAACAAAATACAAAATATCACCTTTGGCGTGTTTTGCTCCAAAGTTCATTTGGGCGGCTCGTCCTTTTTGCGGAGAAGAGAGTACAATTGCTCCTGCGGCTTTTGCTTCGGCAAGGGTATTGTCTTGGCTACCACCGTCTATAACTATAATTTCAACAACTGAAAGGCCGCCATGCTGCCTCAAATTCATGACAGTATGCCTAATGTGTTTAGCTTCGTTATAAGTTGGAATAATAATACTAATGGTCATGCAGGTTGTCTAACAAATAAAGGTCTTTTTCTTCGTCTAAATCAGACAATAAGGGCAAAAAGTAAACTGTTTTTTTTAGATTATTTAGCTCTTCTATGGTTTCTGTAAGCAATTGAGATGAACTCCACGGCTTGTTTTGAAACAAAGGGGTTTGTACGTGTTTCATACCCAGCAAGTAATAACCGCCATCTTGTGCTGGGCCAATCACCACTTCATGTGTTTCGAGTGCAACAAAGGCTTTGGTAATATGTTGTGCGCTTATCTGGGGGCAATCGGAGCCGATAATGACGGCCCGTTCTATCAAAGGCTCATTCAATACTAAGTCAAAGGCATTTTGCATTCGCTCGCCTAAATCTTCACCTCGTTGAATGTCTTTATTGAAGCTAATATTCTCCCAAATGTCTTCATTTTCAACGAAATCAGAGTAGAAAACAAACTTCCGGAAAGGCAAATCAACCACAGCATCATGGGTTATTTGCAGTAATTGGTGATAAATGGCTAATGCCTTTTCATCACCGACTGTTTTGGCCAAGCGGGTTTTGACCTTACCGAGGATAGGATTCTTTACAAAAATAATAATTCCTTGACGATGAGGCATTTAATAAGAGGTTTAGGGTTACGTTTCAAAAGTCGAATAAGCCTATTAAAGCAATATGTTAAATTTATTTAGACCTTGATTGTTATTTTTTTAACCGCTAAGACGGAAAGGCACGAAGATAAAATGTTTTCAAATCTTTGCGACATGGCGTCTTGGCGGTGAATCTTAAATAATAATATCCTATCACTTAATTACCCACAAAAGCTACTTTTTTTCCATCTTTACTTACGGCCAATCGAGTTATTTGCTTAATTCCCAGTGTGTTGAAGTTAGCTATTTCTTGCCAAGAAGTATCGTTGGCAGGGTTAAATTTGTACAATTTTGAACCACCTGCCATCAACAAAGTTCCGTTGGGAGTCCATACGCAGTCTTCGCTGCCAGCTATGGTTTCAATGATAGGGCTGGTTTGTAGCGTTTTCATATCAAGTCGTTCTACATTCCAAACATTTGCCGAAACCTTTCGGATAAAACTAACAGCCGCCTGTTTCGGAATCCGATGCAAGGAGCGTCCAATACTATTGGTAATAACCTGTGCTTTATCCTGCGATTTGAGTGCTAATTGCAACGAATTCGGCTGCCCCAACACAAACAAAGCCAACGAGTCGCTACCGTACCAACTATGATACCCCACTGGCTTAATACTTGGCAAGACTAACGAAGGATTTTTGCCTGAGAGTTCAAACTGCCACAAGCGTTGGGTTTTGTCGGCCTCTGTACGAATCACTGAAAAGTGCTTACCATCAGGCGTAACCGTGGGTGAATACTCGCCTTCTGGTGTGTGCGTAAGTAAAGCCGTAGTCTTTTTCCGAAGGTCATAAGCGGCAATTTCTGTTTGTCCATCTGCCTGCATAGCGGTATAAAGAATTCGATTTCCGTCTGGCGTAAACGATGGCTGATTATCATATCCTTTTCTATTGGTGATATTTTGCGGATTGTTGATAGTCAGACTGTTACTGGTTTCTTGCAGGTCAGCCAAGAAGATTTCGGTGTCAGGTACTTGGCTGCCAAAAGCCTCTATCACTCGTTTCACGATTCCATCTAAGGCATCGTTCTGAATCCATCGCACTACCATTACTAAGTCATGTTCGGCATCTACATAAATCACGTTTGAACCATTGCCGAGGTGATAAAAAGCACTGGCTGGCGCACTGGGCATTAGTTTCTTGTCGGTGTTCAAAAACCAGTTCATATACCCATACGTTGGTTGGGCTGTAGTAGGTGTAAGAGCTTGACTGATAAAGTTTTCTGAAAGAAGTTGCTTTCCGTTCCAGCGGCCTCGGTGTAGGCTCAATAAGCCAAAACGAGCCATGTCATAGGCATTGATAAACATGCCACCGCCCCAATGCCCTCCACCACTCACCGACTGCACGGGTTGTCCATCCAGTACAATCCAAGCATTGCGGTAGCCTGTCCAACGCCAAGTGTTTGAAGCACCAATTTCGTCCATAATATAGCTTTTCAACACTTGTGGCAGAGGTTTTCGCCACACGCTTGTAGCAGCTAAGGCAAGGGCATTTACTCGCACGTCGTTGTATTCATAAACTGCGCCGGGCTTGTTGCGAGGGCGACTAAGCCATTCAGCAGTGTTCTGGCTGGGGCGATCTGCCCACTCGGGTTTTCCCCATAGTGTTCCTTCCCAATCGCTGGTTTGGCGGAGCATTACGTCCCAAGTAAGCGTGCGGTTGTGTGCTGAAGCAAACGGATACAGCAGTTCGGGCTTACCAATATCATCGGCGGGGCGAGCTACTGGCTGCCCATACAGCTCAATTGGCGGCATATAGTTGGCTACGGTATCTTGCACACTTTTTATCAACCCTTTGTCCACAGCCAAGCCTACTAC
>JBGAVQ010000190.1:0-10826 GCA_044228045.1 Spirosomataceae bacterium | reverse complement strand
GGTTGGCATTTTCAGGAGTCAGTAAGCTGAGGCCTTTGCCATCCAGGTTGATTTTATAAACGTGCTGGTAATAAGGATTGCGACCTTGCTCTTTGCCCGAAGCACTAAAAATAATAGACTGGGCTTTTTTGTCAATGAACAAAATGTTGTTCACATAATATGCTCCATTGGTAATGGGTTTTACGGTACGGTCTTTATTATCAAGTATATACAGTTGCTTCCAGCCGTCTTTTTCGGAGGTAATCAAGATTTTATCCCATTCTTCTACCAGCGTAGAATTGTAATTGTCAATATTGGTTTGGCTGGTTTCGCTATACCATTTTACTTGGCTTTTGGCATTGAGGTCAAGGCGGTACATATCAACTTGCTGATAACCACGCACGGTATTTTCAGCATAAATAATACCGGGTGCTTTGGCCCACTCAAAGCCTGCGGCATTCACATTCCGAAACTCATCTTTGCGGATTTCCACACCAGTTTCGATGTTAAAAATCACAGGAATCATATACACCATATCGGTGTCGCCAGGCGAGCCACGGTAATACGAAAGCAACTTAGGTTTGTAAAGGGTATCTATGCTCCAATCAAGCAAATACATTTTTTGCCCCTTGCTCAAATCACAAATGTAGGTCTGAATCCACTTAGAATCAGGTGACCAACTTACGTCAAAATGAGGTGGACGCTCGCCGTTTTCGCCTTCAATGATTTCGCCCCAGCCATAGTAGCTGGCATATTCGTAGTTCTTTTTACCAGCTGTACTTAGTTGTTTTACTTCACCTGTTTTGGTAGATTTTACAAACAGATTGTGGTCTTTACTAAATGCAATCCACTGACCATCAGGTGATTTTCGTTCAAAAGGATTGCGCTGTTCTTCTTGCTCAGGCGTGAGTGTGTAGGTTGTTAAATCTAACTTATACTTTTTCCCTTTTGCCGTAAAGGTGAGGTGGGTTTTGTCAAGATAACGGGTAAATGAAATAGGCAAGTCTGCTGACTTAACCTCCGTTTTAAGCACACCCGCAAGGGTGTTGGCAAGGCGGTTATGATCAAATAAAGGTTCGACTTGCTTGGATTTAAGGTCAAATTTGTTGTAAATTCTTTCGGTTTTGTTTTGGGTAGCGTACCAAAATCCAGAGCTATCAGCAAACCAATTTGCTTCAACGTTGAGGTTAAATACCTTTTTATTATTCAAATTTGGCCACAAAAAACCAACAGCACGGGCGTAGTCTTGCCGAGTGAGCTGCTGTGAATGTGAAGCAGAAAAATGTAGCATAACTGCCACAAACAGTATCCATTTTTTCATAGCTGAAAAGGTCTTAAAGTTTACAGATTAGTCTCAATTCGTAAAGATAAAAGTTATAGTAGAAATATTGGGGAGGTGCAGGTACTTTGTTCGCTTTTGCTTGCAAAATTGCTTTTAAGCAAGGATGGTAGATTTTTAGCCCAAAACGGGGTCGCCTGAGCGATTCAATCGAAGAACTGCACTTGAACCTACTGCTTCGGCAGTCCGACACTAAACTGTCATACGAAGCACTGAACCCGCCATTACGCCAAATCGAAGATTCAACGAAGTTAAACCGCTGTTATGCCCAGTGCTTCTTTTTTCGGTCTATGCAAACATTGCCATTTGTCCATTGTTTACAGGTGTCATTTCGCTAATGAAACTTTCCCAAAAGTCAAGTGTCAAGTTGAATTTATATTTTTCGTTAAGCATATCAAGTTCTGTTTGCAAGTCGTTCTTGTCAATTTGTTTTGCTAATTCTAAAAGGTCAATTCTCATTAAAACGTCTTTTGTAAAAGTCCTTTTAGCGTCTGGAAAGGTAACTGATTGTAAGAACTGAACTGTCGTGTTGGAATTTAAAAGAATTAATGCGTAAACGGCAAATTCTATTTTGTCAAAACCTATCAAATAACAAGTATCGTCAAGCATTACAGGCTTGTTGTCCTGTGGCAGAATAAGTGTAAAATGAAATGTCTTGTAAAGTCCTGATATGGCAACTTTAAAAGGTTTGAAGGAATAATCGCCAATACCAAATATTGAAAACAAGGGTTTGTTGTTGTAGATACTTGATTTCCTTGCATCGAAATTAGCTTGATGCTGTGTCAGGTATTGATACGTTTTAGGATATTCAGTTTTAATATATTTTGTTTCTTGTCCAACTTTCTTTTGCGTAACAATCGTAAACTTTCGTGTTTGATTAATTACTGTGTTTTTAAGGTCAGAACTTTTAAGAATACCGTAAACTAAACCGTCTTCCAATTTCACTTCTTCGTTTAGTCCGTTTACATAATGTCCGTTCACTTTGTCTAATTCCATTATGGTAGAACAATCGTGTTTTAAACCTTGTCGCCAAACAAACGGACATTCACCGTCAATTTCTTTTGTGTGAATATAAGTGTCAATATTTGAAACAAATTTATCGTTCAACCAACCGAATTTGAGTTGAGATTGTTGATTGTTGTAAAAGTCAAATTCTAAACAATCAAATGTCGGCTGTGAATTTAGCTTGCAATAAAACAAAGCCGCCTCTACTGAAACATTAAACTCCTTTTTACTATCAATACAATGTTTTTCAATAGCTGAAATCTTGCAACGATTTTTGTTTTGGTCAAAGACAATGTTTTTGATAACAGAATTCTTTACCAATAACAATAAATTCCCTTTCATATTTTGAAAGGTTTCAATCATAGTAAGAGTTATAAATTCAGCAATGTCAAAATTGCCTTTTCCTGTCATTGCATCTAAACCGCTATGATTTTTGAAATTCGTCTTTTTCGGAAGGTTCGTTGAATTTAAACTACCCAATTTTGAATTGGTTACCCAAGGCGGATTACCGACAACTAAAATATCATTTGTTGAATGCTTTTTGGCTATTGCTTTAAAATCGAAATCAAAAACATTGCAATGAACTATTGAAATTTCTGGCTTATTTGAATTTGAATTAGAAAGAAAAAAATCAACAATGCTGAATTTGGTTTCCCAAACGTAAGGTTTGTAAATTTCAACACCGAGAACATTTTTAATGCTTTTAAAACTGCGTAAAGAAGCAATAATAAAATTTCCCTTACCGCAGGTTGGTTCAATTACAACTTCGGGTGAAATCTTTTTTGTCGCTAAATATAAAGTTACTTTGTTTGCTAAATCAGAATTAGTTTGGAAGTCGCCATATTCTGCTCTATCAGGTTCTTCGACAACATTATTAGTAAATGAAAGAACTTCTTTAAGAGTTCCCAATTCTTCATCATTGTCAAAAAAATGTATGATGCCGAAGGCATCATACATTTTTTGATTTGCCTTTTCAAAAGATGTAATCTTTTTCAGATTGTCATTTAAGAAATCTGAAACTTGATGAGTAATATTTGCTTCAAATACTTTCATCATTGAGGTTTGTTATAGCTTACAATCTTGGTAATTCCTTTTACTTCGTCTGTAAGAGTTACAATTCGTTGATATTGTAATCTCCATTGTAAAGCATTTGAAATAGTCAAGTAACCCTGTTCAGGTGGAGTTTTCAATATTTGCTCCGCTAATTTCGATAGTGTTATTTCGTCTGCTGGGATATTTTTGTCTTGCAGATAAGCAATGATGTCGGCTTCATTGGCTTTATCCTTAACCATTTCTCTTAAACGGTAAGTTGTTGTATAGTCGGCCGTTCTCTCTTTTGCAACAAAGGAACAACTTATAAAATTCAAAGTTGCTGTTTTAATTTTCGGGTCGTCAGCTTTGTCGTAAACGAATACAAGTAAATTGTAGCCAAGTCCGAAAACCTTTTGTTTTGCGTCTTTGAATGGGCAAGATGATTGGGGCTGTTTTATTGAAGTTACTTTGATGTCGGTTAAAATGTCGTCAGAAGGTAGGTCAACACCACTTGCAGAAGAACCAATTGTAACTTCGTATTTATCGTTTAAGTGTTTTTGAAATTTCTGTTCAATAAGTGTCCCAACGGCTTTGCCGTCAGTTACTCCAAACAGTTCTTTATGCTGAAACTTGGATTGTTCAGCACAGAAAATTTGGGCTTCTTTTATTAAGGTTTCTATCGTTAATTTTTTCTTCATTCTTGTCTTAAAATGGGTGTCGCTAAGTTAATTTTTTAAATGTCTAAATCTGGCCTATTTGGTTGTCAAGTTTTACACAAAAGTTCGATGTTAAGCTATAATGTTCGTCTGTTGCACGGTCGTCATAGCATTGGGCATAACGGGATATAGGCGCAACTGAAAGAATATTGAATCACCATCGCTTATGCAGCCCGATTGAAATCAAATCACGACTTTCCGTTCTGTTTGAATTATGACAATAGAACACTTGCAGGTATTCCTAATTCTTTATGAACAAACCTCAGGAAATTTACACTCATTTGCTTTTTACCTCCCATGATTTCTGATATAGTGCTTTTGCTCATGCCTAAGCGTTGGGCTAAGTTTTGTTGTGTCAGTCCTTGTTGCGCCATCTCGTATTTGATAGCTTCAATAGGTGATAGTGCCTCAATTTTGTAGTGCTTCTTTTCGTATTCGTGTATGAGTAAAGATAGCACCTCTAATAAGTCGCCTTCTGGTGTGTTGGGTTTTGCATGGAATACCTTTTCCATTTGCTTTAGTGCAAGCTCATATTCTTGCTCTGATTTGATTGGTTTGATTGCTTCCATTTTGTGTTCTTATGAAGTAAATTCTATTAGCTTAGGGTCTATACTGTCATACTCTTTGTGAGTGCCTATAAACTTGACAAAGCATAGTTGGAAAGCATAATTGAAAGCTACTACCAGTCTATACTTGTTCCCCGAGATGTTGAAAATAATTCTTTCGTTACCCACATAATCAGCCCCATTAAAGTCTGCCACCACTTCTTGTGGTGTACTGTATAACTTACTTTCTATCTTGCTATACCAGTTCCTCAAACTGGCTTCTGAATCAGGGTATTTTTGCCAAAATAATTTTAGCGTTTTTAGGGCGTGTATTCTCATAAACAACACATAATATAAAACAAAGTTCGCTATAAGCGAACTATAATCAAAGTCTAAGTATTTGTAAACTGTTTTTATTTTGGCAAATATTACTATCCTGAACTCGTCAAACAGACTTGCAGGTTTGTCTTTTCTTACTTTGGTAATGAGTGTATCAAATAAGTATTCTATAGTTCATGAGGTTGATCTTGATTGATCTTCCAGACGGATGGCCATCCAATAAAATAGAAGCATTACGGCAGGACACCAGTTTCGGAGTCCCAGACAAATGATATAGAGCCCAAATGGATTGGTTCCATGGTTGAAAAGTTATAAAATATCGCAAACCCAGCTTGAATAACATAAAAAAAGCCCGAAAACTCGGGCTTAGTATCTACTGTTTGTATGTTTTCACTGGTCAGACCGCTATCATTTGAATCAGACTATCAAGTACTAATCCAATTTCAATACCGCCATAAATGCCTCTTGTGGCACTTCTACGCTACCAATTTGGCGCATTCGTTTCTTTCCTTTTTTCTGTTTGTCTAAGAGTTTACGCTTGCGGCTGATGTCACCACCGTAGCATTTTGCCAATACATCTTTTCGCATGGCTTTTACAGTTTCACGGGCAATGATTTTTTGCCCTATGGCTGCTTGAATGGCAATTTCAAACATTTGCCGAGGCAGCAATTCACGCAGTTTTTCGCACAAACGCTTGCCCCATTCGTAGGCTTTGTCACGGTGAACAATGGCACTGAGGGCATCTACTTTTTCGGCATTGAGCATGATGTCTAACTTCACCATGTCTGACTCACGGAAGCCAATGTATTGATAATCAAGGGATGCGTAACCTCTTGAAATGGTTTTGAGTTTGTCAAAAAAGTCAAATACTACTTCTGAAAGTGGCATATCAAACATCAACTCTACTCGGTCGGTTGTTAGGTAAACTTGGTTTTTGAGCATCCCACGTTTGTCCATGCAAAGTTTCATAATGCCCCCCACATACTCTGATTTTGTAATGATTTGAGCCGAAATAAAGGGTTCTTCAATGTGGTCAATGTGGTTGGGCTCTGGCATTTCGGAAGGTGCCGACACCTCCAGCCATTCGTTGCGGGTGGTCAGTACATCAAATTTTACCGACGGAACAGTGGTGATTACGGTCATGTCAAACTCCCGTTCGAGGCGTTCTTGCACAATTTCCATGTGCAACATCCCCAAAAATCCACAACGAAAACCAAAGCCCAGTGCCATCGAAGTCTCAGGCTCCCATACAAGGGCCGCATCGTTGAGTTGAAGCTTTTCCATGGCATCACGCAGGTCTTCGTACTCAGTGGTTTCAACGGGGTAAATGCCCGCATAAACCATCGGTTTTACCTCCTCAAAACCGTGAATTGCCTCTTCACAGGGGCGCTGCAGGTGCGTGATGGTATCACCTACTTTAACCTCTTTGGCTTCTTTAATGCCAGAGATAAGGTAGCCCACATCACCTGCCGAAATTATTTCTTTGGGTGCTTTGTCGAGGCGAAGCGTGCCAATTTCATCGGCGTTGTATTCTTTACCTGTGGCTATAAATTTGAGTTTGTCACCCTTTTTGATAGTGCCATTAAACACCCTGAAAATAACTTCGATGCCTCGGAATGAGTTGAAAACAGAGTCAAAGATAAGGCATTGTAAGGGAGCATTAGGGTCGCCCTTCGGTGGCGGAACTTTCTTGATGATGGCCGTTAAGATATCTTCAATACCAATGCCCTCTTTACCCGAAGCAGCCACAATGTCTTCACGTTCGCAACCCAGCAAATCCACAATCTGGTCTTTCACTTCCTCGGGCATGGCGCCCGGTAGGTCTATTTTGTTAAGAACCGGAATGATTTCGAGGTCGTGATTGAGCGCAAGGTAAAGATTAGAAATAGTCTGAGCTTCAACCCCCTGTGAGGCATCAATCAAGAGTAGTGCACCTTCGCAGGCTGCAATAGAACGAGAAACCTCATAGCTAAAATCTACGTGACCGGGGGTGTCTATCAGGTTCAATACATAGTCTTCGCCTTCATGGTGATAGTTCATTTGGATGGCGTGACTCTTAATGGTAATGCCCCGTTCACGTTCCAAATCCATATCGTCCAAAAGCTGTGCTTGCATATCTCGATGCGATACTGTCTTGGTAAATTCTAATAAACGGTCAGCTAAGGTACTTTTGCCGTGATCAATATGGGCAATAATGCAGAAGTTTCGGATGTGTTTCACTATGTAAATCGTAAGTCTGTTGAGCTAATAGTAGATGCTATTTATAGAATAGAAACAAAAGCCTATCCGCTATTAGCAATCTATTATGGATTGAGAATAAAGTACAAAAGTACTAAAGAACCGTGATTTTTTAGTTTAATATGAAAAGTTTCGGGTTTATGTTGGTACTTAAAGATAAATTGACCAGTAAGAAATGATAGATTAAAAGGCCTATAAAACAACAAAAGGATAGGCGAGTCAATTGCCTATCCTTTTGTTAAATAGTCGGTGTGGGTTATCTCAATAGCTCAGGCACTACTATTTCCTCTACTACTGGTACTATTTCGTTGCCATTCCAAACTACAATTTCAACCCTTCGGTTTAGACTTCTGCCTTTGGGGGCATCGTTGCCATTTAGTTCGTTTTTGGCGATAGGCTGCTCTTCTCCAAATATTTTTCCTCTGATTCGACTTTCTGGTATCCCTCTATGAGTCAGATAATTACGCACTGATTGTCTGCGGCGTTCAGCCAAATTTTGATTGTAATCATTTGTTCCCATAGCATCAGTGTGCGCCAGTAATTCTACGTCGTAATCAGGATGTTGCTGCATATACCGAAACAATCTATCCAAATCACGTACTGATTTTGAGGTTAAATCGGCTTTATCAAAGTCAAAAAATACATTTCTTAAAGTAAGCGATTCCTGCAAGGGCATTAAGCCACAGCAGCTGCTGGCTAAGGCACGAAGGGCGGTGATGTTTTCGACACGTGCATATACAAAGCCTTGAGAAATCATGTTTTTGGCAGCTTCTTGCGCCTCTGCTTCAGTTTTGTATCCCATTTTATAATATTTGTAAAACGGAGGTTCATGAGACTCTTTCACTTCACCTATTTTGTCAAAATACCACGCTGGCACTTTTTCGCTGTAGGCACTTACTAATACAGCAAAATCTTGAGCTTGACTCAAAAGGCTACTAAAAATAAAGAGTAAATGGAAGGGTAAAACGTTGATTTTCATGTATAATTGGGTTTTAGGTGGGAACTCAAAAGTATGAAAAAATAGTAGATAAAAAAACAATAGATCAGATTGTCCAAAAGCCTTATACCGATGAAAATACAGCACTATCTATTAACTGTATTGTGTTAATAGTTGGCAATTGGTAAATTACTGAATATGATAACCTAATCTACTGTAATGACGTACTACCCATGGATTAGTCACAGCATATACCTACTGTGAAACCCATTGCATCATCAAACCCGTTAGGTAGCCACAATAAGTACCAAGGGCATACCCCAAAATGGCCAACAGCACGCCCACAGGAGCAAGCGATGGATGGAAGGCAGCTGCCACCACTGGTGCCGAAGCCGCACCGCCTACGTTGGCCATGCTACCAGTGGCGGTAAAGAAAAACGGAGCTTTGACCAGTTTTGCCACTATCAGCATTACTGAAATATGAATAAGCATCCAAATGATACCTACCGCAAAAAGACCTGGGTTATCAGCTATGGCAAATATGTTCATTTTCATACCAATTGTGGCAACCAGCACATATAAAAAAACACTACCAAGCCGAGACGAACCAGCGTTTTCGAGGTCTCTTAACTTGGTAAATGAAAGCAAAATACCGACTAAGGTAACAATAGACACCACCCAAAAAAAGCCAGAAGTTAGGCTAAATTTGGCTAATTGAGGATAATTGGTTGCCAAGTAAGGGGCAATATTGTCGGCGCATAGGTGAGCAAAGCCCGTAGCACCAAAGCCAACAGCCCCAATAAGCATCCAGTCCTTCAAAGTGGCAATGCGTTGGCCCGTCTTTGACTCATGTTCGAGTTTATGTTTTACTTCGTCAATGGCTGTGGCATCGGCATTGAAAAATCGGTCAATTTGTTTTGAAATTCCTGCGCCATAAATCAATACAGCCAACCAGATTTCAGCCACAATTACATCTACCGCAATCACCTGAGAAAATAGTTTATCACTGGGTTGAAATACCTCTTTCAAGGCTGTTTGGTTGGCACCTCCACCAATCCAACTACCTGCAATGGTGGACATTCCTCGCCATACTTCGTCAGCACCTGTTCCACTAATAGTTTCAGGTGAGATAAGTTTTACAATCCACATAGCGCATGGACCACCTATCATCACACCGAGTGTGCCTGCCAAAAATACAATGATGGCTTTTCCACCTAAGCGGGCAATGGCTTTAAAGTCCATTCCTATGGTAAAAAACACCAAAGTAGCTGGTAGAAAATATTGAGAAACAACTGAATACAACTTGGAGGTATCACCCGAAACTAAGCCAAATGAATTGTATAAGCCTGGCAAAAAATAACAAAGTAGGAGTGGGGGGAAAAAGGTATAGAACTTCTGCCAAAACTTACTTTTTAAAGATGCTGTGTAAAAAACAAGTGCAAGCGTAAGCATTAAAAGTCCTAACACTACAGCATCATTTTGGATAAGCGGAGCGGGTGGGGTCATGGGGTTATAGTTGATGAGTGGATACCTGATGCACAGGTATGCAATAAAAAAGCGACAAGATAGCAAAAAAACAAAAACACGCACACTGCAAAGCAGGTGCGTGTCGCAATTACACTTCATCAACAAACTAAAAACCAAATGGTGCTTTTGCTTGATTTGATTTTTGAACAAATATACTCAAAAAATCAACTATAAAATGATCAAGACAAAAAAGCTGTAGGAGAAGGATTCGAACCCCCACGAGGTAGTTAGGCAAAGTACAAAGTTTGGTGGTCAACCCCAGTCGCCCCGGAGGGACGGCTTTATGCTTGCTTTTTCCTATGATCCCCACCCCCGAGACAGGAGGGCATGGCTGCCAATTTCAACACCCTACAGGATGGCATATCTAAATATGTCTTTTGGCATAAACAATCACAATTGTTTTAAAAGACGATGCAAAGTTAAGGATTATGAAAGGTTTTTTGCAAATTTTTCATAGAAAATTTTGAAAATTTTTATTCTATTCAAAAAATATATTACTTTGTTGCAATATTTTAAAATCATCAAACTAAAAATGGATAAAATTTTGGAAATTGATAATACCGATTTACAAATTCTGGGCTTATTGATGGAAGATGCTAATATGCCTTACACCGAAATCGGGAAAAAAATAAATGTTTCAGGCGGGACAGTACACGTAAGAATGAAGAAAATGGAAGGCTTGGGTATTGTCAAAGGCTCACAACTCAATATTGATCATGCTAAGTTAGGCTGGGATATAAGTGCATTTTTGGGTATTTATTTAGACAAAAGCTCACTTTACGAAGAGGTTGCAGAGCAGCTGATGAGCATTCCAGAGGTTGTAAATATTCATTATACAACAGGAATTTACAGTATTTTTGCGAAAATTGTTTGTCGAGACACTACTCATTTGCGACAAGTCCTTCACGATAAAATTCAGAAAGTTGGAGGAATTCAACGCACAGAGACCTTTATTTCGCTCGAAGAACGCATAAGCCGCCCCTTACCGATTGGCCAATAACGACCGAAAACCAGAAAATTCTTTGGTACGCAAACCTTTCACTCATTAGAAATGTTGTAATTTTGCGTACAAATAAACAACCAAATGAGCAAAGAAGTAGATATATTGGAGGAAATCACCACCTCGGAGTATAAATATGGTTTTGAAACCGATTTAGAGGTAGATGAAG
>JBGAVQ010000189.1:0-10869 GCA_044228045.1 Spirosomataceae bacterium | reverse complement strand
GGGTCTGACTATCGTCTGACCCTGCATTTTTATACTCACAAGCTTCGACAACTCTTGAAAACGAAGGGGCTAATGCTGGCTAAAAAAGTTTAACCAAAAAACACCATTTTTAAAGGAAAAAGACGAAAATTAGGTTAACTAATTGATTATCAATGGAATAAGCAGAAAAATATTTTTTTCAAAAAAACCAAAAAATACCTACCAGTAGGTATTTTTTTAATGATTTTTTGCTATTCTCTTTGTGGTTGATTTTACGGTACTATTATCCATCATTTCAACCACAAGCTTATCGCCCATGATTACACACCTTAGCAAGCCGCCGGGCACGCCCGAGCAAAGCAAACGTTTAACCAAACCACTCTTACAATTTCACATGATGAAAAAAATACTTTTACTCTTCTCGCTCCTGTGCTGCCTGTTGGCAGGGACAGCCTGGGCCTCAGGGCCGACCACCACTACTACGGCAGTAACAGCCGAGTTCTTGCGGGCCGACGGCACGCTCAACATGCCTGCCATGGCAGGCCAAAACCTCAGCCTCGACCTCAAAGGCTGGAATGTATCGCTTAACCCTACCCTGGGGCCTGTTTTTGCTCCCGCACCCACCTCTGCCCTGGGCTTTAGTGCCTTGGACAAAGGACTAAATGGTAATGTCAATGCCATTGCCGTCAGTAGTACGGGCGATGTCTATGTGGGAGGGGACTTTACAGGCGTTGCCCCGGGTGGCACGGCGGTAGAGGGCTTGAACCGTATTGCCAAATGGAATGGCACGGCTTGGTCGGCTTTGGACAAAGGATTAAATGGCACTGTCTATGCTATTGCCGTCAGTGGGTCAACTGTCTATGTGGGAGGACTCTTTGGGGGCGTTGGCACGGGTGGCACGGCGGTAGAGGGCTTGAACAGCATTGCCAAATGGAATGGCACGGCTTGGTCGGCTTTGGATAAAGGATTAAACAATGATGTCAATGCCATTGCCGCCAGCGGGTCAGATGTTTATGTGGGGGGGAGCTTTACAAACGTTGGCTCGGGTGGCACGGCCGTAACGGGCTTGAACCGTATTGCCAGATGGGGAGAAGTTGCGGCTACGCCCACCATTACCGTTACAGGGACATTGACAGCATTTTCGGCTTGCGCTGGCTCGACCTCGGCGCAACAGAGTTTCACAGTGTCAGGCTCGAACCTAACGGCAGCTATCACCGTGACTGCGCCAGATGGTTTTGAAGTCTCGGACGGGGAGTCGTCTTTCGGGAGTTCGGTTACACTCACCCAAATCAGTGGTTCTGTGGCTACTACTCCTATTTATGTCCGCATGAAAAACACAGCCACGGGTACGCCGAGCGGCGATGTCACAGTTGCCTCCACAGATGCAACAACTAAAACCGTAGCGGTGAGTGGTAGGGTCAATGCGCTGCCACTGGCCAGCATCGGCAAGTCAAGCGCAGTGGTTTGTGCGGGTTCACCCATCAGCTTCACGGCCAATCCTCCTGGTAATGCAGCAGGTTTGGGTAATCCTTCCAGCGTGGCTCTTCCCGAAACCTACTCGTGGGCTTCGTTGGGCGGCAGTTTTACCAGCACCACCAACTCACCTACCCAGTGGAGCCATACCACCCCCGGAAGCTACACCATCAGCCTAACGGTCAGTAAAGGCTCTTGCACCAACACGGCCACTACCACCGTGTCGGTGAATGCCTTACCAAGCGTAATCATCAATCCTACTACCTCGAGCATCTGTGTGGGTGCAACCTTAAACCTATCCGCCTCAGCGCCTGCCTCACCCTCGGCAGGTTTAGCCCCGACGGTATCCGTTGGTGATACCTACACCTGGGTACACAGCGGCGGAGGCGCATTCAGCAGCAGTGCCGCCAGTGCCACATTCAGCAGCAGCAGTACAGGCGGATTCAGATTTACCGTTACGGCCAGCAACAGCAACAATTGCAGTGCCACGGCCACAGCGAGTGTGACAGTAGGCAACCCCAACATCAATGCTATTGCGCCAAGTTCTATCTGTGCCGGAGCCACCATCACCCTCACCGCCAGTGGGGGCATTAGTTATAGCTGGGTACACAGCGGCGGGGGCAGTTTTAGCAGCAGTGGAGCAACGGCCACATTTAGCAGCAGCAGTGCAGGTGGATACAGTTTCACGGTAACAGGTACCATATCAGGTGGCTGCACGGCCACTGCTACCACCAGCGTAAGCGTAAAAACCACCCCAAGCGTAAGCATCACCCCCGCAAGTTTGGGAGTTTGTGTGGGCAAAAGTTTGAACCTGAGTGCCTTGGTACCACCATCAACCTTGGCAGGCTTAGTACCTAATACGGGACCAGTTGGCGACAACTATGCATGGGCGAGCAGTGGAGGAAGTTTTGTGAGTAACACCGGCAGCCCGGTATCGTGGAGAAGTAGCAATGCTGGCACCTTTGGCTTCACAGTGACGGCGAGCAATTCAAACTCATGCAGTGCCACCGCCACAGCGAGTGTAAGTGTACAAAATCCAGATGCTAATTTTACTACATCAACTGGAAAGAGCTATCTGTGTCCTGGTTCAACACTTACCTTGATAGCCCCAGCGCAACAAGGTCAGGTAAGTTATGAATGGCTACTGAATAACAGGCCACTCATACCAACCGCCAACTCCAACACACTGACAGTAAGCTTAGCGGGACCTTACACGCTCAAAGTAACAGACGCAACATTTTGTAAAACGACAGATTCAAAGCAAATATACATTACGGCAGCGGTAGCGACTAATTATACAGCCACACATACCTTAACAGCCAACAAGCTCACATTGGTAGCCAACCCTACGGGCATGCAATATACTTGGAGTGGTCCGTTGGCATTTAGTAGTACGTTACGTAGCCCTGTAATAAACTCTCCTAACAACAGCAGGTCAGGGGTTTACACGGTAGGGATGCTCACGCCGAGCACAGGATGTACAGGCACAGCAACCACCTCAGTAAAAATAACGACTGGCAGTAGATTAGCCAGTGAAGAAAACGAAACAGAGATAGGCATGGAAGTGCAGACCTACCCGAACCCAACGAGCAAGTTACTAACGGTAGAAGTGACACTCAAAGAGCCATCAGCTTTGAAACTACAACTCTACAACGCCACAGGCAACGCACTGAAAGAGTGGAACTTATCAGAAGAAACAACTATCCACCGCAAAGAAATTGACATGTCAGTTTACAAAGATGGCTTGTACCTACTACAAGCCCAAAGTAAAGACGGCAAGCAGACCAAAAGGGTGATGAAGGTGGAGTGATAGATAAAACGGTTCAGTTTTAAGTTGTTCAATAGAAATAGTTTATATCAATTTCAATAGCGTAGCGTTTGCAAACGCTACGCTATTGAACAGATAATAGGTCATTTGTTGTAGTATAAACTAATTATCCTCAGCTACTTAAACCGAAATAAATTGGAGGCTATTAAAAAGAGTTGCTGTGTTACGGCAACTCTTTTTTGTTTGGTGACAGGCCATTGCTGCACGAAGCAAAATTTCAGCAACGCACTTACATAAACTTAAAGTTATACGTCAAAGTAGGAATTGGGGACGCAAAAATGGTGAGTTTGTAGGCATTTAAGAGGTTGCCAGTGCTTCTGAAAAAGACTGAGTAGGCATTGGCTCTACCGTAGAGATTAAACACGGTGAATGTCCAGTTTCCTTGCCAACGACGGTCTTTCATGCTGGGTTGATAGATGTTCCACGAAAAATCTAAGCGGTGATAATCAGGAATACGGTCTCCGTTACGTTCGCTGTAAAACGGTAAGGTCTGGTTTTGGTAACGAATATACCCTTGTGGCGCACTGTAAGGGCGGCCTGTGCCATACGAAAACGTAAACGAAAAGTCGTGATGTTTGCCTTGGTTAATAGTAACAGATGCATTAAAATTATGCGGACGGTCGTAGTTGGCGGGGTACCATTTGCCAAAGTTTACTTTCTCGAGGCTACTACTGCCTTCATTTACCTGATTAAGTGAGCGAGAGTAGGTATAGTTGACCCACCCGGTAAGTTCGCCTCGTTTTTTGGTTAGCATTAGCTCCAAGCCATACGATTTGTTTTTGCCCTGCAACAATTGCGTTTCGGGGTATTGTTGAAGCAAGAAATCAGCACCGGGCTTGTAGTCAATGATGTTGTCGGTATAGCGGTAGTAACCTTCCATCGAAAACTCATACGCTCCATTGGGTGTATTTCGGAATACCCCTGCTGTGAGTAAATGGCTCACTTGCGGGCGAATATGATTGTCTGAGGTTTTCCAGCGAGAGGTTGGCAGGGGCGTAGTCGTGTTAGTGACTACCTGCATGTACTGTCGCATAAGGTTATAACCCGCCTTAAAGGATAAATTGTCGTTAACAGAATATTTCAACCCGAAGCGAGGTTCCAGTCCTCCATAAGTTTTTATTATTTTACCAGAGGCAAATCGAGTAGTGTCTAAAATAGAGGCGAGGTCTCGTGGTTCTCCAGGGCGATAACTAAGTACATTGGCAGGCCCTAACACCAAGAAATATGAATAACGCAAGCCAGCGGATACCGTAAGTTGGGGCGAAAGATTAACTTCGTCTTCGAGATACGTACCCAATTCGAGTGAGTTTTCGAGGGGCGTTTTAATTGAATTTACACTCAGGCTGGCGTTGGGGATAAGTTCGCCTGGATTGAGGCTATACCGAATGGCACTTACCCCACCTTCAATTTTGTGATTACCTGTTTGGTAGTTGAAGTTTGATTTTACTTGCCTATATCCAATGGAAGAGGCAATTTCTACTTTGTTAGCACTGTTGAGTTCGGGTAACAATATTTTAGGAACATAATCAACTGATATTAAGGAGGTTTGCACATTCAGCTTGTCGTTGATGGCATGAAACCACCGGGCTGCAAAATTGAGTGTTTGGTAGGCATATTGCGTAGAAGTAGCGTTGATGTTGCCAATAGTGCCTAACAATTTGGTCTGAAAAAAATCTCTGCTAAAATAACTTGATACTGTGAAGGTATTTTTGCTGTTGAAACGATAAAACCATTTTAACGACAAGTCTCCAAACCGGGTTTTTACGCCGTCCAAGCGCTCAGTAAATATAGGGAGTAAGAAGTCATTAAACGAACCTCGCCCAGACACCAACACGCCCATGCGGTCTTTGATGAGGGGTATGTCCAAATTCAAACGACTCGAAACAGGGCCAACACCACCACTCATCTTGAATTTGTCGAGGCTTGGGTTTGCCAACGAAATATCCATTACTGCTGCTGCACGCCCCCCAAAACGAGCCGGAGCAGAGCCTTTGTATAGCTCCACATTAGAGACCGCATCAGGTGGAAAAACCGAAAACAACCCAAACATGTGCGTAGGGTTAAAAATAGGCGTGTCGTCGAGCAAAATCAAGTTTTGGTCGGTTGTACCTCCTCTAATATTCACACCGTTGGCAGCTTCGCCTACGCTTGTAACACCAGGTAGCATTTGGATGCCTCGCAAAATGTCAGTTTCGCCAAATGCCGCAGGAATTTTGCGTAAAGTTTTGATACTAAGTTGGCTAACGCCCAGTAGCGGACGCTGTACATTTTCATCCACAGCTTTTGACGAGATTATCACCTCGTCCAATTCGTTGTTGAGCGGGTTAAGGTTAAACGATAGCGTGAGGTCATTTTGTAAATTGATAATGGATCGGTTAGTCCGATACCCCACATGGCGAGCGGCGATGGTGTGTTTGCCATAAGGGACTGTTAAAGCATAAAAACCATTGTCATCAGTATAAGTACCAGACTTCTGAAAATCAACAATAATGGCAGCTTTGGCAATAGGCTTACCATCGGTAGAATCTTTTACAAAACCGCTAAGGCGATAACCTTCTTGTGCAAAAGTAGTGAATGCACAACCCAAGAAAAGAAAGAAAAAAAGGTAACTATTTTTTTGCATGATGTCAGAAGCCAATCGTTGAAAAGAAAGCTGTTGTGGGCTATTGAATAATCAGTAACTTGTTTATTTCCAACCTGTTGGCTTGATAGGTGTTCGTGAAATACTTGGTAAGCAAGGTGCAAAAGGTGGACGGGTCAAATCGGCCCCCATGGGTTCGGGCATAATCTCCCGTCCGTTGAGTAGGCCAGTAGGTCTGCCTGCAAAGCTGCTGGCATTTTGGCGGTCGAGCCAATAGCGAATCGAAGCAATACCAGATGCTTGAAAATAACCAACTACTGGTTCTTCGGGATTAGAGACATTACGCACATTGCCCACAATTGGCGCAGGAGGGGTATCTGCCAACGAGCCTGTATTTTGCGATTGGTCAGCAAGGAGTTTTAAGTATCGGAATGCCCCGGGCGAGAGCGAATACTGTCTGATTTCGACCAAAGCTGGGTCACGACTATAATAGGGGATTTTTGCCGCCAACCTTCCAATAATAGGCTTGCCATCTGAATAGGTGTCGGCCATTACGTTGAGTTCTTGGTTGTAGTAGATTTGCCAGCATGACGATTCGCAGAAATAGTCATAAATCGTACCTGTCGGTAGCCGAGTATTAGTGATACACACATTGCGTTGACTACCCGAAATAGGATAAAAAAGCCCTCTGTCGCAAGTGGCACAAATACTTTGTTTTTCCCAGAGGGTAAATGCCCATTGGTAAAAATTTCGCACACCGCCGGGGTCTTTGGTATCTACATAAACCCAATTGCCTGGAATACTGGCAAGTCGGCCATCTCCCGAAGTGGTTTCAATGGCTTTTGCTTGAAACTCATCATAAACCTTAGTGATTTCGGGTACGGTTGACATCGTTTCGATATCCGACTCATACTGCTTGCCATCTGACAATCGAAATTTTAATTGATAGGTACTTCCTGTTTTTACCCTAAAATCGCTCGGAAGGTAGTACGCACCTGCTTCTTGTTCAGTACCAACTACAATATCTTTTCCATTGACCACAATTTCTACTTGGGCCTTGCTAATGGGCCTTTCAAACGTGGATGATGCCACCGATTCAGAGTATTTTAAAGAAACCCGTTGAGCCTCCGGAAGATTGTTTAGTACGGCCTCAACCGTAACCACATTGGCACCCAAATTAAGCTTGGGATCAAACTTGTCAACACATCCAAAAAAGAAAAATAGGCTCAGTCCTATTACAATTATAGGACGAATGAAGGATAATCTCACGTTTAAATAGGTA
This sequence comes from Spirosomataceae bacterium, assembly GCA_044228045.1. Taxonomy (GTDB): domain Bacteria; phylum Bacteroidota; class Bacteroidia; order Cytophagales; family Spirosomataceae; genus JAXLVB01. The sequence goes on along the minus strand of JBGAVQ010000189.1, from coordinate 3,726 downwards.
GTTTACAGGTAAAGATGCCTTAAATATAGTAATCTTAGTATATAATAAATAGAACCACTCCAAAACAATCGTGTTTTGAAGTGGTTTTGTGCGATAAGACAAGCGTAAAGATAGACGAAAACTCAATAACCCTCCGAGGTGTTTTCGGCACGGGGGTCGCTACCGCCCTCGAGTGTGCCATTAGGCAACACCAAAATACAGTCCATCCGACCCAGCGTTCCTTGCTGAACCACCATGTTGTATCCTTTCTTTTTGAGTTTTTCAATGGTTTTGTCGCCAAAACCACCTTTTTCGTAAAGTACTTGGTCGGGTAGCCATTGGTGATGGAATTTAAGCGCATTGACGGACTCTTGCATACTCATACCATGCTCTAACACATTGATAATGGTCTGAAAAACAGAAGTAATGATGGTAGAACCACCGGGTGTGCCAACTACCATGAATAACTTGCCGTTTTTTTCGAGAATGGTAGGTGTCATGGCCGAGAGCATCCGCTTACCGGGGCGAATTGAGTTGGCTTCTGCGCCAATTAACCCGTATGCATTTGGAATACCCGGTTTTATGCTGAAATCATCCATTTCGTCATTCATCAAAAATCCTGCGCCATTTACCACTACCATGCTACCGTAGCTATTGTTGATGGTAGTAGTGATGGCTACGGCGTTGCCATTTTTATCTACCACCGAAAAATGGGTTGTTTCTAAACTTTCGTAACCCGAAATCTCCCCCCCTTTGATGGCCTTACTATCTGTGGCTTTGTTGAACGAAAAATCGGCCCAGCGGTTCTGTAAATAACCTTTGTTGGTGAGTTGGGCAATGGGTACTTTTACAAAATCTGGATCACCCAAAAACTTTGAACGGTCGGCATAAACTCGCCGCTCGGCTTCAACCATTACCTGCGTGGCTGAGTCGCTGTGCCAACCCCAGCGGTTGAGTGGATAAGGTTCAACAAATTTCATCAACTGCACCAAGGCCACGCCACCACTCGACGACGGCGGCATCGAAATTATTTTGTAATTTTTGTAAGCACCAACCACTGGTTTTCGCCATACGGCATGGTAGCCCGTTAAATCTTGTTGGGTGATGGGGGCTTTTGCTTCTTTCATCTCATCAATCAAGAGGCGAGCCGTTTCGCCAGCATAAAAGCCGACTCTCCCTTGTGCTTGAATCCGCTTCAGGGTAGCGGCTAAGTCTTTCTGAATCAGGAGCTCACCTGTTTGCCATTTAGAGCTATCTTGTTTCAAAAAATACGATTTACCAGGATTATGCTTAATCAATTGTGTGCGAACGGCATTGAGACCAGTGGCTTCTCGCTCGGTAAGTACTACGCCTTTTTCGGCTAAATCAATGGCTGGTTGCAGTACTTGTTTCCACGACAATTTACCAAAACGCTTGTGCATTTCTATGGTACCATCTACCGAACCCGGCACACCACTTGACGAATGCCCAACCCAACTCATGCCGGGGATGGGGTTTCCTTTTTCGTCTAAATACATATCTCTGTTGGCCGAGAGCGGGGCTTTTTCCCTAAAATCAAGCGAATAGTTTTGCCCTTTGGCATCTCGATACACCAGAAAACCGCCGCCACCAATGTTACCTGCCCGAGGATACACCACCGCCAGCGCATAGAAAGTAGCCACGGCTGCATCAATGGCATTGCCGCCTGCTTTCAGGATTTGTACCCCTACCTGCGAAGCAATGGGGTGGGCAGAAGCCACCATGCCGTTTTGGGCAAAAACGCCTTTTTTGTCAGAATAAAAAGGTTTGGTAAGGTCGTCGTCGAGATGTTGATAGGCAGTGCCTGTTTTTTCGGGGACTTTTTGGGCATATAAATTGCCAACAACCAAAAAACTGAGGAGGATGAATAGACGTTTGTTCATAACGATGCGATGGTTCGGAAAGCAAAGCTATGGAAAATTTAAAAAAATGGAAGGAAGATGACCAAAAACAAAAAAAGCGCAAGCCGATAAGCCGGGTTCTGTCGGCTGTTGGAGTGAGTTACCCCAACAACGTCTTATCATTTATCTCGAACAAGAGTCACCCCTTGCCTCTAACGACCTACCCACTGGCATCGAACGAGCCGCTCGTGTTCAGTTGCCCAAACCCGCCAGCCTATTTGGTCTTTCAGCGCATAAGGTTTACCGTGCCTCGCCTGTTGCCAGCCGAGCGGTAGGCTCTTACCCTACCTTTTCACCTTTTCCCGTTGAGGGGTAGTCTAATTTTCTGTGGCACTGTCTGTCACGGAATCGTCGCCAACGCCGTGCCTTCCCGTTAGGAAGTATGCTGCCCTGTGCTGCCCGGACTTTCCTCCCTGTTTTGATGCAGAGCGATAAGATGGCTTGCGCTTTTCTTGTTGAGGGGTAACAAGTGTGCTGGCGTTTAGGTTCACAGCGTGGACGCTTTAACCAGAGAGGGACTTTAAAAGTCCCTTTCCCTATTGGAGAAAGGGATTTAGGACTAGGGGTTTTAGTTATAATCTAACATAATACACTTATTTTCTACTTCTTGCCTACTACTTCGGCCCTCCTCCTACAAGCCATCCACTTTGAGGTCAACCCTTCCTTTTGCCATCACTACGGCAATGATAGACTTTGGTGTGAGATACACTTTGTCGGGGGTAAAGGTCTCAATTTTGCCATTGAGCAATACGCCTTTTGCTACTTGATTTTTGTTAAGATTGACCTGTAAAGCATTGCGCATTTCGTCAATTTGTGAGCCAATCGGTATGGTCAATGCTTCTTTCATACGTTTGGCAAAAGTACCTTGCAGTAACCAATTGGCAGTTTTGATGAGCAAACTGCGGGACTCAAGGTCGTAGTCAAAGTTTTCTAAATAGACTGCTTTGGTTTTTACGTCGTACACGGGCAAGCCTTTAAAATAGATGTTGCCATTGATGCTCCCTTTTAGTCCTGCTTTGATAACTACCTGATTCTCGGTGCCATAGAGGTCAATAGATGTAACCTCAACGGTGTATTTGTTGTTGTTGAACGAGAATTTTTGCCCGATTAGCGTGTCTGAAAGTAACTGGGCGGCTTCGGTATGTGAGATTTCGCTCATGACACCGAGCTGGCAATCGTCTGATACCGTAGGGACTAATTTGAGGTTAGGGATATCACTTACCTGACGAGACTCGGGACGGTCGCCAAATACGGTTTCGGTATAGGCTTGTATGCCAATACTGGCTTTTATTCGGTTGTTGGCTGTTTGCAAAGGGGTCATCTGAATCTCAACGGGTGTTACTTTGAGCCATGCCCTGTATTTTGAGGAGAGTTCGACAGGCTGCAAAGTCGTGTTCCAGGCTTGCAACACATATTTCTTGATTTCGATGTTCTTCTGTACGGCTTCGTCAATGCCTTTTTCAACCACTTCTTTCTTAGAATTAAGCACATTGTTGATGATAGACGTGACGGGCAATTGCACTGGCCCCAGCTTCACAACTGGCTTACTAATCCAGTCGTAGCCAGCCATTGCCGTTTCGGTGTGGGCTTGCCAAGTAGGGTCAATCGAAAACTTGGTGGTGAGCTTGAGGTTAATAGAAAACTCCGTTTCTTTGGTTTGATAGACCCCCAACAGCCCAAACTTGACACTAACCCAGATTTTGAGCGGAACAGTAAACAAAAAAGCGTTGTCTTGTGCTGTAGCCGTAATGTTGCGTAGCTTAGTCACTTTGCACATGAAGTTGTCTTGATTGTTGTCGTCGTAGCTATTGTCTTCGTAAATAAGTCC
>JBGAVQ010000188.1:0-10925 GCA_044228045.1 Spirosomataceae bacterium | reverse complement strand
AAAGACTTAATTCATTGGGAGCATCTGCCAATTGCCTTGTATCCAGATTCACTGGGGTACATTTTCTCAGGAAGCATTGTGGTGGACGAAAATAACACAAGCGGGTTTGGCAAAAACGGCATTAAGCCTTTGGTGGCGATTTTTACGCTGCACAACATGGAATGGGAAAAAGCTGGACGCAAAGACCGTGAATCGCAGGGGATTGCGTATAGTTTAGACAAAGGTCGTACTTGGACAAAATACACCGGAAACCCAGTGTTGAAAAACAAGGGTGATGTAGATTTTAGAGACCCCAAAGTGTTTTGGTACGAAGCCACCAAACGCTGGATTATGCCTTTGGCTGTTGGGGAACATTTGGAAATATTTGCCTCGGCAGATTTGAAAAATTGGGAAAAAACGGGCGAATTCGGTCAAAACGAAGGTGCTCATGGTGGTGTGTGGGAATGCCCTGATTTGTTTCCGCTAAAAGCAGCTGATGGAACCGAAAAGTGGGTTCTGATTCAGAATATGGGTCGTGGAGCTGTTAATGGAGGCTCTGGTACTCAGTATTTTATAGGAAACTTTGATGGAAAAACCTTCAAAAATGATAACCCACCTACCCAAGCCTTGTGGCTCGACTACGGTGCCGACAACTACGCAGGCATTACTTGGTTTGCCGCCCCAAACAACCGCCGGATTTTTATTGGATGGATGTCTAACTGGGACGATTATGCTACCAAAGTGCCAACCAGTACTTGGCGCAGTGCCATGACGGTTCCTCGTGAACTGTCATTAGTTAATACAAATGAAGGCTTTCGGCTAAACCAAGTGCCTGTGGTAGAAGCTGAAAAACTACGAAACCAGCATACCTCAGTTCAGAAACAGACCATTTTGCAATCGGTAGCTTTAGATAGCCAGTCGGTGCAAAAAGAGGTAGAACTCAGTTTTGATATGACGAATTCTACTGCAAAGCAACTGGGTTTTGAGCTTCGTAACGACAAAAATGAAAAACTATTGGTAGGCTACAATACCGACACAAAAGAACTTTTTATTGACCGTACTCAGTCTGGTAAAATAGATTTTTCGGATAAGTTTTCTAAAAAACATACTGCACCTTATGTGGCTGGTAAAGTATTGACTATCAGGGCTTTGATAGATAATTCGGCGATAGAGGTGTTTGTAGATGGAGGCCGAATCGCAATAACTGAGGTGTTTTTTCCGAATGAAGACTTCAAGAAATTAAACGTATTTAGCGAAGGTGGCAAAACCGAAATGATACGTGCAGAGTTATATACGCTACAACCTATCTGGAACAAACCATGAACTTACAGCTCAATCGCATTCAACATATTGGTATTCCGGTTACAGACCTTGCCCGCTCAGAAGCTTTTTACAAAAAACTTGGCTTTGAGAACATAATGGTCTCTGGATTTGACCACAAAGGTGGCAAGGGCAAGGTTGCCATGATGAAAAGTGGCGACATCATTATTGAGATTTACCAAATGCCAGCAGCCGAATTAGCCGAAATTAGCCAACGAAAAGACGGACACATTGACCACATAGCCTTTGATGTGGACGACATAGAAACCACTTTTCAAGTCTTGAAAGATGCTGGTTTTCAGATGATTGAAGAAAAACCAGTGTTTTTGCCTTTTTGGGATAATGGCTGTAAATATTTTAATATCAACGGCCCAGACGGCGAACGTTTAGAGTTTAACCAAATTCTGACCGCTCAAGAAGCAACCAACTCGCTCTTAACCACTCATCAAGAAAACCTAACGCCTCAGTTGAGTGTAAAAGGCATGGTGTGTTTTGGCGAAGTGCTGTGGGACTTGCTGCCTTCGGGCAAAATGCCAGGCGGTGCGCCTATGAATGTAGCAACTCATTTGCAAAACTTAGGCATTCCATCTGCTATGATTAGCCGAGTAGGAAACGATACTTTGGGCGAAGAAATCAAGGAGTTTTTGACCTCAAAGCATTGCACTACCGACTACATCCAAACAGATAATGACCACTCCACAGGTATTGTAAAAGTTAGTTTGTCCAAAAAGAAAGAAGCAACTTACGAAATTGTTCATCCAGTTGCTTGGGATTTTATAGAAGTTTCACCCGAGATAATAGACGTAGTGAAAAGTGCTAAAGCCTTGGTTTTTGGCACCTTAGCTTGTCGAGACGCTCATTCACGGGCTACCTTGTTTGAATTGCTCGAACACGCTTCTACCAAAGTATATGATGTAAACCTGCGTCCGCCTCATTATTCACAAGAACTCATTGAGGCACTTTTGCAGAAGGCCAACATCGTGAAAATGAACGAGGACGAGTTAAAGATTATTTCTAATTGGTATGGCTTTGAAAACGATACAGACAAACAAAAATTAACGGCACTTGCCCATAAATTCACCCTCGATACCCTCATTGTGACACAAGGAGGCGACGGTGCCATGCTTTGGGACGACAATCGTTTCTATAAATCCAATGGTTATCAGGTAGTTGTGGCTGATACCATCGGTAGTGGCGACTCGTTTTTGGCTGGATTTTTGAAGAACATTCTTGAAGGAAAATCCGCCAATTATGCGCTTGAATATGCCTGCGCTTTGGGGGCTTTGGTAGCATCGCATCATGGGGCAAATCCAGCCATTGAAGAAGAACAAATTTTGACAATGATGAATCAAGAAAACAGCGTGTTTATGGCTGTTTAGAAAAATAGTTATTTAGAGGTTAAAAATTTCTTAAAAAGCCCGAATTTTATTTGGGCTTTTTTTCTGTCTGCTTCACTAAGTTCAAAGCCTTACCTTTTCGTACCTTCGTCAAAAAATTGAAGGATTATGAAACGCCCATGCAAGTGATTAATTTCACACAGAGAAATGATTGGGCGTTCCATCTGCCACCTTTTAAAAAACTACTTTTAGTCAGATGAAAAAAATAGCTTGCTTTTTACTCCTTCTTTCTGTTCTATCGGTTCACGCCCAATCTGTTGAAACTTGGCTGACAAAAGCCGATAAGTCGGTACTATTTCAGAAGCAAACGAGCCAAGAATCATTTGGAACTATTACAAATACTAACCCCAGCATTTACATTGACGACACCAAGCGTTTTCAAAGCATGGATGGCTTTGGTTATACCCTTACGGGCGGCAGTGCCACACTTATTCAAGGCATGAAAGTGGCTGATCGTCAGGCACTATTGCAAGAACTTTTTGCTACCGATGGTAACAATATTGGGGTCAGCTATTTGCGTATCAGTATTGGTGCTTCTGACCTCAGCGACCATGCTTTTTCATACAATGACCTTCTTGACGGGCAAACTGACCCAAAGCTGACGAAATTTAGCTTGGCCGAAGAACAAAAAGCATTGCTACCTGTGCTGAAACAGATTTTGGCAATCAATCCAGCTATTAAGATATTAGGCACGCCGTGGTCGCCGCCTGCGTGGATGAAAACCAATAACAGCTTGAAAGGTGGTAGCTTGAAGCCCGAATTTTATGATGCTTATGCCCGCTATTTGGTTAAGTATGTGCAAGCCATGAAAAAAGAAGGCATTGTAATTGATGCCATTACGGTGCAAAACGAACCCTTGCACCCAGGCAACAATCCCAGTTTGTTGATGTTGCAAGATGAGCAGGCCGTCTTTATCAAAAAGAACTTAGGGCCAGCATTCAGAGCAGCTAAATTAAAGACCAAAATCATTCTTTATGACCATAATGCCGACCGCCCCGACTATCCCATTAGTATCTTGAACGATTCCGAAGCTCGCCAATACATTGACGGCTCGGCTTTTCACCTCTATGGCGGAACAATTGAAGCCCTGCGTGATGTACACGAGGCGCATCCTGACAAAAATCTCTACTTCACGGAACAATGGATTGGCTCACCGGGCAATTTTGCGGGCGATTTGGCTTGGCACGTGAAGAATTTAGTAATTGGCGCATCCCGCAACTGGTGCAAGACCGTATTGGAATGGAACTTAGCCGCTGACCCTCAGCAAAATCCACATACCGAGGGCGGTTGCACCGAATGCCTGGGTGCTGTAACCATTGATGATAAAGTGGTTCGTAATCCTGCCTATTACATCATCGCTCATGCGGCTAAGTTCGCACGACCTGGCTCAGTTCGAGTGGCTTCTAATGTAACAATGTCTTTGCCAAATGTGGCATTCAAAACACCCAGTGGCAAGATGGTTTTAGTGGTGTTGAATGAAAGCAAGCAGCCACAGTCGTTCAATATTCGCTATCATAACAAGCAGATTACCATGTTGTTAGAGGCGGGAGCAGTGGCCACTTATGTGTGGTGACGCTTAATCTTGTTCCACTAATTTGAAGCCCATTTTTCGCCCCAACTTACGGAAGATGGCAAGGTTTATCCACACGTTTGCCAAGTTTTCAATTTGTGTAAATTGCTCATTTCCACCCATGTCCCACACTTTCCGAAAACCGATTTCGGTAGCTAACTGGGTTGCTATCTGCTTGCCTTTTTCGCTATTGCCTGCCACAAACAAATCAATACCTTCGGTGTAAGCACGTGGATTGAGCATGTTTTCAAAGCCAGTTGTGTTGAAACATTTTACCACGTCGGTAGTTTGGGTATTTGCCAAAATCGCCTCGGTTGTATTTGAGAAGCCCGCTGGCCCAATGCCTCGCACGATGTTCATGGTATCAATGATAACTTTGCCAGTAGTATTGCCCAACGACTGAGCAATTTCCACAGCCAGTTTTGCAGGAGTAGCCAGCACAATCACTTCGGCTTGCTTTACTGCTCCTTCAATAGAGTTAAAGCGGTCTTCGCCGATGAGCGTGGCCAACTTAATGGATTTGTCGGAGAGGGGAAACTGCGCCCCAATCAGAACGGTATGCCCGGCTTTTACAAAACCCTGCGCCAGCGCACTACCTACATTGCCTGAGCCAATAATTGCGATAATCATGTTATTGTGATTTTTGGGTTATTTTTAACCGCCAAGACGCTCTGACGCAAGCAATTTTCTTGGCGCAGTGTCGCTCAGAGGTAACAGTAAGAAACATCTATTTTTCAAATTTATCAGGTAAAAAATACCAAACAGGAATGCCAATAAAAATGGCAAAAGACAAATAAACCGACACAAATGCCAAAGGGATAGACGAGGTATATAATAGCAAAGAAATGGCATTGCTCCGTTGTACTAAATGATTGTAAGGCAACAGTTTAGCCTTCACTTCAATATACCAACGCAACAATGCAAAACCCAAAGAATTTAGACTTAAAACAAGCCCATAAAACATAACAGCTTGCGGCAAAAATGGATGCGCTGCCAAAAAAGACGTTGGCAGGGGAATTAACGACATAGCAAACAAAAGAAAGGCATTGTACCAGATTAACCTTGCATTGCTATACTTAATTTTGTCAAATAGTGAATGGTGATTAAGCCACATAATTGCAACTACTATAAAACTTAGCGTATAAGCACCCACTTTTGGAACAATACTCCACAAGGCTTTCCAAACATCGGCATCTGAAAAACCCTCAGTCAATTCTGGAATTTTCAAATCAAACACCATGATGGTGATAATAATAGCAATCACGCCGTCAGAAAAGGCTTCGATGCGGTTTTTATTCATTAAATAATAATTTGATTGTCAGTGGTTTGTGTCATCTAAGGGTTTTAAATCATAGATGCTTCTGATGAATGAAAACTCTTTTGCCATGTCTAAACCTAAGTCAATTAGTTTGCCTGTGCGGACATCAAAAACCCATCCATGGATAGTTGGGAGGCCCGTTTTGTACCAAGCTCGTTGCACATGGTCTATTTTGATAACATTGAGGCATTGTTCCAACACATTTAGTTCTACCAAGCGGTCAAAGCGTTTTTGAGTTTCAGTAATGGCATCTAATTCAGCTCGATGAAAGCGATAAACGTCTCGCAAAGTTTGCAACCAACTGTTTAGCTGCCCCATATCGCTCGGGTTCATGGCGGCTTTTACACCCCCGCACTCATAATGCCCACAAATGACGATGTGCCTTACTTTTAGGTACTCTACAGCATACTGAACCACGGCATTGAGGTTGTTGTCGGTTGAAACAACCAGATTGGCTACATTGCGATGAATGAATATTTCGCCAGGTTGTGCGCCCATCAAATCCTCGGCAGTTACCCTACTGTCGGAGCAGCCAATGTACAGAATATGAGGATTTTGTCCTTTGGCTAATTTCTCAAAATAGTTAGGGTCTGTGGCCAATTTTTCAGCAACCCACTTTTCATTGTCTTTAAAAATTTCTTCAAATATCATGATGGCTTTATTTAGGGTATCAATCTTATGCTTGGCAAAAATAACTCAAAGTGAAGGACTTGTGTAGTGATGAGCTGAAAATTTATGTCTCAAAAATACACATAATTAGGGGCCTTGGCATAGCTGTTATTTTGGCAGTAATTACCCAAAAGTGTTAATTTTCGGGAAAGATTTGATGTTTAAGGAAGTAACAAAAAATAGTTGAGGTGACTGAAATCACCAAGAAAGCAGCAAAAAATGACACCATCATTGCTTTTGAAACAAATTTTGAGCTTTTCTGTTCTTAATCTTTTTGATTAGATGGTTCTAAAGTCAGATTGTTCGTATTTTGCCAAATCCATACACAGTTACTAACCTCGTCCCAAGAATTTTTCGATTGTATTCACGCTAACCAAAACCATATATGGCCTCACAAGCTTAGTGTTGATGAACGAAGAAGGGATTAGCAAAGATAAACTATTAACAAAGTACAATTTTAGAACGTAGAATCAAAACATCTTTTTGGAGTTTTCTTGCTAATTTGCCTCTTTAATTTCTTGGTTCTCTACAATCTATTTTTTGTTAAGTACAATTTCGGCAACGTTACCGATAACGATTGCATAAAAAATTCACTCAAAAACATTGACTTACTCTAAAATTAAGGATAAACTCGACCTGTTGTAATATACTCAAAAACAGGGTGTTTAGGGCTGGTTTAGCTAAAAAATACAATTTTAATTACTATGTTAATAGCATCATTTGAGAAAACCTTAGTAGAAGATACTGATATCCCATGGGAAAGAGTGGACGCTAAAATTCAGCGGAAAGTCATGTCCTATACCAACGAATTGATGTTGGTAAAAGTTGCTTTTGAAGAGGGAGGTGTTGGCGCTATACACAAGCACCCACACTTACAAATTAGCTACGTGGCAAGCGGTGCGTTTGAGGTAACTATTGGCAGCGAAAGCAAGTTATTGAAGGAAGGCGATGTCTATTTTGTGCCTTCCGATGTGCTACACGGTGCGGTCTGTTTAGAAGATGGTATTCTGATAGACGTGTTTAATCCCATGAGAGAAGATTTTGTTTGAAATCAACCTGATTGTGGTGTAGGTTATACCTACACTCATCGGCAACCTATTTGAGCGATGAGAAAAACCTTGTTTACCCTTATATTGGGACTAACTGTTGAGCTGGTGAATGCCCAGTACAATCCTGAAAAGCCTGATTTGTTCCAAGGCAAATTTTATACTGACGAACAAGCCGCCCAAGTTCATGCTGACCTTGCGAAGGGTTATTCAGACAAAAAAAGCTGGGAAAAACGAGCTAAGTTGATTCGTCAAGGCATCTTAGATGGTACAGAATGGACTGATTTAAGCCCCCAAAAGCCCCGAAACGTTACCATTCATAGCCGAAAAGAACTGAGTGGATATTCAGTAGAGAATGTTTCGTTTGAAAGTTTGGATGGAATTTATGTGACTGGGAATCTTTACCGACCCATGGGCGTTCAGGGCAAAACCGCTGGAATTTTGTGTCCTCATGGGCATGGCACAAACCCACGCTTGAGCGAATACACCCAACAGCGTTGCGCTACGCTGGCACGCATGGGGGCAGTAGTGTTTGCCTACGACATGATTGGTATGGGCGATTCACAACAGTGTATTCACAAAATACCTAAAGCACTCAAGTTGCAGTTATATAATAGCGTGCGAGCATTAGACTTTCTGTTGAGTCTTCCCGGTGTTGATACCAAACGCATTGGCATTACGGGCGAATCGGGCGGAGGCACACAGACTTTCTTATTGTCTGCCATTGACAGCAGAATCAAAGTGTCGGTGCCAGTCGTGATGGTGTCGGGATATTTTTTTGGTGGCTGTGTTTGTGAAAGCGGAATGCCCATTCACAAACGCCCTACGCACCAAACCACTAATGTAGAGATTGCGGCTTTAATGGCCCCTAAACCCATGTTGCTGGTTTCAGACGGTGGCGATTGGACTGTCAATACACCCGTAATGGAGTATCCGCATATTAAACGGATTTATTCATTTTACAATGCCCAAAGTGCCGTAGAGAATGTTCATCTACCTAACGAAAAGCACGATTATGGCCCTTCTAAACGCTTGGCTGCGTATCAATTTTTGGCAAAACACCTTAAATTAGACTTGAATAAAGTCCTGAAAGATGGCAAAATAGATGAGTCTCCAAACAAAGTGTTAACCCCTGCTGACTTACAAGTATTTGATAAACAGCACCCGTTACCAGAAAACGCCCTCATGGGCGACGATGCCGTAATGGGACTTTTGAATAATATCAAATGATTAGTTTAAATGTAGAATGGCACGTTCCGCTCAGCTAAAGTTCAGAATTATCCTATTTCTTATTCTATTTGTCTTTATGAAAAAGACAGTTGTAGTGGCACAATATCAAGACGTTACATTTAAGCCCATTGAATTTGCACAGCCAAAATCGAAAGGGGAGTGGCTAACTCGTCAGAAGGCAATTCGCAAAACCATTCGGCAGATTTTTGGAAAGATTCCACCAATACCTCAAAATGTATCGGTAAAAGTTAGCTCTACCGAGAAAAAAGAAGGTTACACACTCGAAAAATTTGAGTTTTTTAATGGTGTAGATGCCACAGTACCAGGGATTATCTTGATTCCAGACCAACGAAATGGCAAAACCCCAGCGGTGTTGTATCATCATTATCATGGCGGTGATTATGCACACGGCAAAGACGAAATTTTTAAGAAAAACGAATTGGTGCAATTTAATGCTGCCGAAGACTTGGTGAAAGCAGGTTATATTGTGCTTGCGGTTGATGCCTACGCTTTTGGCGAACGCTCAGGCAAAGGCCCCAACGGCTCCAAAGAAAAAGGTAAAGAGGAAGAATTGACATGGGCCAAAATGAACATTTGGAAAGGCCGTAACCTTTGGGGTATGATGGTGCGAGACGATCAAATGGCACTTGATTATTTGTGTACTCGTCCAGAAGTAGATGTAAATCGAATTGCTACAGTAGGAATGAGCATGGGTTGTTTGCGCTCCTTTTGGTTAGCCGCCCTCGACGACCGCATTAAAGTAACGGCAGCGGCAGCCTGTCTGGTACGAAACCAAGAATTGATAAAGTTGGGGAGGATGGGTTCGCACGGGATTTACTATTATGTTCAGGACTTACTAACCCATTTTGATAATGAGAGCATTTTGGCATGTATTGCGCCACGTCCATTGATAACCATTGCGGGAGAAAATGACAAATTAGCACCATTTGAAGGGGTAAAATACATCAATTCGGCCCTTGCAAGTGTGTATAAAGTAATGGGGGTGACTGATAAATTTAGGCCCTTGACCTATCCAGACAAAGTGCATGAATATACTGCTGATATGTGGCAAGAAACATTAGATTTTTTCAAGAAACACCTATAACTGTTAAATTAATCTTATGACAAAAATAAACCTTATTTCAACCTTCATAGGAATAGTTTTATTAACCATTTCATGGACTGCACTCGCTAAACCATCTCCATATTATTACGAAATGCGAGTGTATCGTTTTGCTAACGAAGCCCAGAAAAAAGTAGTAGAAGATTACTGGCAATTGGCTGGGATTCCGGCGTTCAATCGTTTGGGAATTAAGGCAGTTGGTGTATTTACCGAAGCTGACCAAAAGGAAGGATTAAAATTATATGTACTTATTCCATACAAATCGTTGAGTCAATTTGAAAAACTACCAAACCAACTCCAAGCTGATATTGCCTACCAACAAACAGCCAAAGCGTATTTGGACACCGACCCAGCCAGTCCTGCATACGACCGTTACGAAAGCTCGTTAGGAAAGGCATTTCGAGATTGGCCTGTGATTAAGCCTACACCCTTAAGTGGCCTAAAAAGCAGTAGAGTGTATGAATATCGCTTGTACGAAAGCCATAGTGAAGCCAAAGGCCAAAGCAAAATTGATATGTTTAACCAAGGCGGCGAAATCAATATTTTCGTGCGTTTGGGCTTTAACCCTGTCTTTTTTGCTCAAACCATTTTGGGCACTAAGCAACCCAACCTCACTTATATGACCACCTTTGACAATCGGGAGTCAAGAGATGCCCATTGGAAAGCCTTTGGTAGCGACCCAGAGTGGAATCGGATAAAAGTACTGCCAGAATATCAAAAAAACATGACTAAAGCCGAAGTACATTTCTTAACCCCAACAGAGTATTCTCAGATTTAACCATTTTCTAATTACATGAAACAACTAATCATTTATTCCTTCATTCTCTCATTCTCTCATTCTCTCATTGCCCAACAAGTGCCATATTCTGTTCGTATGGCCGATTCGTTTATGACTTGGCATAAAGACTCTATTGCCGTAAAAGAAGGCAAACCTGCCGGCTGGGACTACGAACAGGGCCTTATGCTCAAAGCACTCGAAAAAGTATGGTATCGCACTGGCGACGGCAAATATTTTGAATACATCCGTAAAGACTTAGATCGGTATGTTCAGAACGATGGCGGTATTCGTACTTATAAATACGATGATTTTAATTTGGACAATATTCCAACTGGAAGAGCCTTGTTGATGATGGCACAACAATCGCAACCCGAGAAAGAAAAATACCGAAAAACAGCCGATACTTTATGGAAACAAATTGAAAATCAGCCTGTTATTAATGAAGGAGGATATTGGCATAAGCGCCGATACCCGTTTCAGATGTGGCTGGATGGC
>JBGAVQ010000187.1:0-10934 GCA_044228045.1 Spirosomataceae bacterium | reverse complement strand
AACTAAGAGGAAAAAACAACCCTGTGAAAGACCAAAACGCCGAAGCAACGTACCAATCGTTGGAACGTTATTCAAAAAATCTGAACAAATTAGCCCAATCTGGCAAAATTGACCCTGTTATTGGGCGAGACGAAGAAATCCGTCGGGTACTCCAAATTTTGTCTCGTCGAACCAAAAATAACCCCATTTTATTGGGAGAACCGGGCGTTGGTAAAACCGCCATCGTAGAAGGTCTCGCCCAGCGCATTGTGCAAGGCGACGTGCCTGAGCAACTCAAAAGCAAAACCATTGTATCGCTCGACATGGGCTTGCTCATAGCCGGTGCCAAGTACAAGGGTGAGTTTGAAGAACGTCTCAAGGCCGTAATCAAAGAAGTAACCGACTCCGAAGGCGAAATTATCTTATTTATTGACGAAATCCACACGCTCATTGGTGCAGGTGCTGGCGGTGATGGAGCCATGGATGCTGCTAACCTCCTGAAACCCGCCTTGGCTCGAGGTGAGCTACACGCCATTGGAGCTACTACGACCAAAGAATACCAGAAGTATATCGAAAAAGACAAAGCATTGGAGCGTCGTTTTCAAGCCGTATTGGTGGACGAGCCTGATATTGCCGATGCTATTTCGATTTTGCGTGGTATCAAAGAAAAATACGAATTACACCACGGCGTACGCATTCAAGACGATGCGGTGATTGCTGCCGTTGAACTTTCAAATCGCTACATCACCGACCGTTTCTTGCCCGACAAAGCCATTGACTTGATGGACGAGGCCGCCTCAAAACTTCGTTTGGAGATGGATTCTGTTCCCGAAGAATTGGACGAACTCAATCGCCGCATCATGCAGTTAGAGATTGAGCGTGAGGCCATTAGGCGTGAAGATAACAAAGAAAAAGAAGCGGTGTTGAGCAAGGAAATTGCTGAATTGAGCCAAGAACGCAACATGATCAAAGCTCAATGGGAAACAGAGAAGTCGTCGGTAAGTGAGATTAGAGCCTTAAAAGAACAAATTGAGCAACTCAAACTCGAAGCTGACCAAGCCGAACGTGCTGGCGATTATGGCAAAGTAGCCGAAATCCGCTACGGGCGTATTTTAGAAGCTCAAAAGAAATTAGATGCTCTCAAAACTACTCCTCCGTCAGTAGGAGGTACACAGACCAGTACGCCAGCAGGGGTAGGTTCTACACGCCTTCTTCGTGAAGAAATCACACCCGAAGACATCGCCGAGATTGTGGCCAAATGGACGGGCGTACCTGTGCAACGGATGCTTCAAAGTGAGCGAGAAAAACTATTGAGCCTTGAAACTGAGCTCCACAAACGAGTAGCTGGTCAAGACGAAGCCATAGAAGTAGTGGCCGATGCCGTGCGTCGTTCACGGGCGGGTTTGCAAGACCCCAAGCGACCCATTGGTAGCTTCTTGTTTTTGGGGCCAACGGGTGTTGGTAAAACCGAATTGGCCAAAACATTGGCATCGTACCTCTTCAATGACGAAAACGCCATGGTACGCATAGACATGAGCGAGTACCAAGAACGCCACACCGTGAGCCGCTTGGTGGGTGCGCCTCCGGGTTATGTGGGCTACGACGAAGGCGGTCAACTGACCGAAGCCGTGCGCCGTAAGCCATATAGTGTAGTGTTGTTAGACGAAATCGAGAAAGCTCACCCCGATGTCTGGAATATTTTGCTGCAAGTGCTTGATGATGGCCGCCTTACCGACAACAAAGGCCGCATGGCTAACTTCAAAAACACCATTATCATCATGACTTCTAACATTGGTAGCCACCTGATTATGGAGAAATTTCAAGAAGCAAGCGGCTCTACAGAAGGCTGGAAACATTATTACAAAGAAGAAGCCAAAAACGATGTGATGGACTTACTCAAAAAGTCGGTACGGCCTGAGTTTTTGAACCGGATTGACGAAGTGGTACTGTTTGACCCACTTTCAAAAGAAGATATTCAGAAGATTGTGGCTATTCAGTTTGCACAAATCAAACAGCGATTGCTGGAGCAAGGCATTACGCTTGATACCACGCCCGATGCCTTAGCCAAATTGGGTGACGAAGGCTTTGACCCAGCCTTTGGGGCCAGACCGCTCAAGCGAGTGTTACAAAAACGCATCTTGAACGAGCTCTCAAAAGCCATTCTCTCAGGCAAACTCAACAAAGATGACGTAGTGATGATGGAAGTCAACGCCAACGGAGAAATTGAGTTTGAAAATGTAGATGGGGGAGTATTGGAGGGGTAGAGCCAAGCCACTACATCCAATTGTGCATTAGTTCAGCTATCAAAATCCCCCAATATGTACCACTGGCATTGCCTAAGGCACCAATCAGAATAGCCGGAAGGGCGAGGTCTTCTCGCCCGAGGCTTTTTGCACAAGCCATAGCGGAAGCCGACCCGCCGATATTAGCCTGTGATGCAATGCCCACAACATCCCAGTCTTGCCGAAACAAAGCCCCCACACCAAAGATAATAACAGCGTGAACCAGCACTAAAATGGTGACAAAAACAAGCAGGGTAATGGCCAAATGGCCATCTTTGAGTAAAGCAGGAATGTCGCAATAAGCCCCAATGACTGCCAGAAACAAATAAACACAAAACAGACCGAGTAGCTTGTTGCCTCGTAACCGGTGAATGGCTGGCACTTGTGCCAAGGCTAAGGCAATAGTTGTTAGTATGAGAACAGAAGGCACTTGGGGAAACCAAGAAACAATAACTTTTGAAAAGTAAATGCTGCCAAAGCCCAGTAAAAGCAATACGCTGAGGTCTTGGGGATTAACCGTTTCTTCGTCGCTGACATAGCCCGATAGGTCTTCCTGTTGGTCTTTCATGGTAACTTTTTGGCGAGGAAACCAGCGCATAAACAGCTTGGGGATAGCAATGGTAGCGGCAATCCAAATGGCTGACAAAATATTATCTGCTGCTGTAGCTGCGGCAAACAAAGTGCCTTCATTTGAAACCCCATAATGCAAGGCCACGGCGTTGAAATTGATGCTTCCGCCTATGTATGTACCCGTAAACATTCCACCAAGGGCGTAGAACAACTCGCCGATACTTTCTTTGCCCGATACTGCCCACATGGCCACCAAAGCTCCTATTAAAGTACCAAATGTACCTACCAAAAACATCAGCAACATGCGTGCACCAGCTTTGCGAAGGCTGTTGAGGTTAACACTCAGCATCAAGAAAAAGATAGAGATGGGGGCTACATAGCTAAAAATACCGTCGTAAAGGGGCGTAGCAGGGGAGGAGGACGGTATCAAACCGACATTGGCAGTAATAGCCGTGAGCAAAATAGTGGTAAAGGCCGTTCCCAGATGACTCAACGACGTGCGCTTTACGATGAGTTCGGCCAACAAAATATTCAGACAAAGAACTGCCAAAATGGCGATAGGGTCGGTAAAAAGGGGCATGAAATCAGGGCTAAGTTGAGGGGACAAGATACAACTTTTGCGCCCATTGCCTACTCTTTTTCTATCATTTGCATGAGTTTGTCGGCATCAATGGCACAAGATGCACAGCCTTTGGCACAACCAGCCGAAGATTTGGCAAAAAAACTACGCCAAACAATGCTTCCGAGGTAGCCTAAGGCCCCCAAAAAGAGTAATAAGATGAAGAGATTTTCGAGCATGATACATCAATAACATCAATGGAGCTGTTCAAGTTTCAATTCTTAATGAAAATTCACTTGCCGCCAGCTTAAGCTGGCGGTAACAAACATTGGCTTTTTGGCTAAAGCCTGTGCGGTATTTTTTTAGCATCCACCAGCTGAAGCAGGTGGCAACGCAGCAGCGGTTGACAAGATAACAACTCGCCTTAATTTTCTTGTCTGATACGACTATCTTAGACTTTGCAACCACATAGAAGGATAGGTCACATAGATATTCTTCGACTATCCTTGACTTTTCTCGACTATCCTTGACTCTCTCGACTATTCTACCACCTCGACTGAATGACTTGCGATAGCTCTTTGTGAATCAGTGGATTAGAGGCAATAACATCGCCGCCAAAAAGGAAAGAATCACCACCTTTAAAATCACTCACAATGCCGCCCGCCTCTTGTACCAACAAAACACCTGCCGCCATATCCCACGAATTGAGGTTGTATTCATAAAAACCATCGAACTTGCCACTTGCCACCAAGGCCAAGTCAATAGCCGCCGAACCAAAGCGCCGAAGCCCGTGCGTTACCCGCATGAGGTGTTGAAGCACATCGAGGTATTCGGGCATTTTTGAGAATTCATAATAAGGAAAACCCGTTGCTAAAAGGCTCTCACCCAGTGTATTAGATTTAGAAACATGAATGGGCTTTTCATTACAAAAAGCACCGCCATCTTTCCAAGCATAGTAACATTGGTCAGGCGAAACATGATAGACCACGCCTACCACCACTTTACCAGCGTGCATGAGACCCACACTGACCGAATACATGGGTAAACCGTGTACAAAATTGGCCGTGCCATCAAGCGGGTCAATAATCCACACCCATTCTTTACTACGGTCAGAAACAACGGTGTCCTCTTCTGTAATAAAGCCAGCCTCGGGTAGCAGGGCTCCCAACTTTTCAACCAAAAAGAGCTCGGCTTGCTTGTCCACATAAGACACTACGTTGTTAATGCCTTTATATTCAACGGCTTCGGTGTTAAACTTGGCTGCTTCGCCTCCAATAAAATGGCCAGCTTGCTTGGTAATGGCAATAACTTGCTCACAAAGTGATTGTAATTTCATCTATTTATCAAAACAAATCGTGTACTTTTAACGCTGCAAAGCTATACACAAAAGACATAGTTCTTACTTCGTCATTCATCTTATTCTAAAAATTCTGCATCATGTTCGACCTCATTGTAGTAGGCGGTGGTATTTTGGGTACGTTTCATGCTTACCACGCCGCTTTGTTGGGCAAAAAAGTCCTCTTGACCGAAAAAGATCAATACCCCATCAATGCTACCGTCCGTAATTTTGGGCAAATTGTTCCGTCTGGCATGACTAATCCTTGGCTGTCTTATGGACATCGTTCAACCGAAATCTACCATCAAATTCAGCAAGAATTTGACATCAGTATTCGGCAAAATGGTTCTGTTTATGTAGCATCTGATGATGATGAACAGCTGTTAATCAATGAGTTAAAGGTATTGATGGATTCCAAAGGCTATCCGTGTGAGTTGTTGTCGGCAAGCCAAACTTTATCCAACTATCCTGATTTAAAAAGCGACTATTGCCGTGAGTCTTTATACTTTCCGCAAGACATGAGTGCCGAACCCGAACGGCTGATTTATCGTATTCATGAGTACCTAACTGCCAAATTCCCGAACCTCAGTTACCGCCCTTCTACCACTGTAATTGACTGCGAAGTGGTTGGCAATCACGTAGAAATCCGCACGGCCAACCGAGAGAAATTTAGTGCCGAAAAAGTCATTGTTTGCAACGGCGGGGAGTTCAAACTCTTATTCGCCGACTTGTTTCGGCAAAGTGGCATTGTGGTAAGTAAGCTCCAAATGCTCCGAACCATCCCCATGCCGCAGGTGCAGCTTCATAGCAATATCCTGACGGGTTTGACCATCCGCCGCTACGAGTCTTTTGAAGAATGTCCGTCGTTTGGGCAAATTCAAACGCCTGAGCATTATGCCGAATTGAAGCGTTGGGGCATCCACTTGCTTTTTAAGCAAGCTACCGATGGCTCCATCATCATTGGCGACTCGCACGAATACGCCGCTGCCACCCACACCGACGACTTGGGTTTTCAGTTGAGCCAGCCTGTCAACGAGTTAATGCTGCAAGAAGCCGAGCGCATTGTGCAGTTTGACGTGCGCCAATTGGCTACCTCATGGGCAGGATTTTACCCACAACACCCCGACAAAGACATTGTAGAAATAGACATTGAAGACCGTATCCACATCCGCACGGCCATTGGCGGCAAAGGCATGACTTCCAGCGCAGGCTATGCAGAGGAGAGTGTGAGGGGGATTTTTGGATAAATACTATTTTTAAGCTCGCCAGTGAGACATTTTCGTCACGCAAATAAAATACAACCAATATGCCCCTTAGTTGGAATGAAATCCGTAGCCGTGCCATTACTTTTGCCAAAGAATGGCAAACCGAAAGTTCCGAAGATGCCGAAGCCAAGTCGTTTTATGACGATTTTTTCAATGTTTTCGGCATTCCACGCCGCAGGGTAGCCAGTTTTGAACAAGCCGTGCGGAAAGGCGACAACAAGCAGGGTTTCATTGACTTGCTCTGGAAAGGCGTGTTGCTGATTGAACACAAGTCTCGGGGGCGTGACCTCGACCGTGCCTACACACAGGCGCAGTCGTATTTTGGTGGCCTCAAAGACCACGAACTGCCTCAGTACGTGTTGGTGTCGGACTTTGCTCGGTTTCGCCTGTACGACCTCGACGGCGGCACACAGCACGATTTTGAGCTACAAGATTTCTACAAACACATCAAACTGTTTGGTTTTATTGCTGGTTATCAGCAACGTACCTATCAAGAAGAAGACCCCGTAAACACCAAAGCCGCCTTGCTGATGGGCGAGTTGCACGACAAACTCAAAGCCATTGGTTACGACGGTCACGCCCTCGAACTCTACTTGGTGCGCCTATTGTTTTGTCTTTTTGCTGATGATACCGCCATTTTTGAGCGAGGTGTTTTGCAAGAATACCTGCTGCAACACACCAAAGAAGACGGCTCCGACTTGGCTGCCCATTTGGCTAATTTGTTTCAGGTGCTAAACACCGCCCCTGACCGCCGTTTGCGTAATTTAGATGAAAGCCTCACGCAGTTTCCCTACGTGAACGGGCGACTTTTTGAGGAATTTTTGCCCATTGCCTCTTTTGACAGTGCCATGCGGCAAACTTTGCTCAACTGCTGCAAGTTGGACTGGGGGCAGATTTCACCCGCTATCTTTGGCTCACTGTTTCAAAGTGTGATGAACCCCCAAGAACGACGCAATTTGGGAGCGCACTACACTTCCGAAAAGAACATCTTGAAGGTAATAAAGCCGTTGTTTTTGGATGCACTTTGGCGAGAGTTTGAAGCCGTGAAAGCCAACACCAAAGCCTTGCAGCAGTTCCATAAAAAATTAGCTTCGTTTCGTTTTCTGGATCCAGCGTGCGGTTGTGGTAACTTCTTGATTATCACCTATCGTGAACTCCGTTTGCTGGAAATGGAAGTGATAAAAACCTTGCAGAAAAACCAGACTTTTTTGAGTGTAAACGACTTGGTGCTGGTGGATATTGACCAGTTTTATGGCATTGAGTATGAGGAGTTTCCAGCGCAAATTGCCCAAGTAGCCATGTGGCTAATGGATCACCAGATGAACCTCCGCATCTCCGAAGAATTTGGACAGTATTACGTGCGTCTTCCGCTGCGAAAATCAGCGACCATCCGCCACGCCAACGCCCTGCGTACTGACTGGCAAAGCCTATTGCCCAACACTGATATTCGTTACGACTATATTGTGGGGAATCCGCCGTTTATAGGAACTTCCTATCAAAATACAGCACAGAAAGAGGATATGCAGCAAGAATTTGCGGGCGTAGATTCGCTTGGAATGTTAGACTATGTAACGGCATGGTACATCAAAGCAGCGAAGTATTTAAACAACGTCGGCGAGGTTCAAAACCTCGCCGACGTTAAATACAGCGTTCAGAAAACCAAGGTGGCCTTCGTGAGTACTAATTCTATCATGCAAGGTGAGCAGGTAGGTATTTTGTGGGGCGAATTGTTCAGGAAGTATCATATCAAGATTCACTTTGCCCATCGCACCTTTCGCTGGAACAACGATGCCCGTGGCAGTGCCGCCGTGCATTGCGTGATTGTGGGCTTTGCTAACTTTGACGTACCCGATAAGTACCTCTATGAATACGAGCACCCCACAGCCGAACCGCAAGAGGCAAAAGTCCGTAACATCAACCCATATTTGGTGGAGGGGAATGATATTTTTCTGCGTTCTGTTTCAAATCCGCTTAGTTCAGTTCCCAAAATGCAATCGGGTAGTGCAGCACGAGATGGAGGATTTTTAATAATTTCTGATGGAGAAAAGCAAAGTTTAGTGGCTAAAAATCAGAAAACAGAGCGTTTTTTTAGGCGATTTATCAGCGGTGATGACTTCATTAACAATGTTGTAAGATGGTGTATTTGGCTCAAAAATGTGCCACCCAACGAATTCAGAGATATTACAGAGTTTCAAGAAAAATTCAGAAATGTAAGAACATTTCGTGAAGTGAGTACTCGGGCTGGCACAATGAAAATGGCAGATTTGCCTTATTTGTTTGCCGAAGAAAGGCAACCAATCCATGATTTTTTACTAATCCCAAAAGTATCTTCCGAAAACAGGAAGTACATCCCAATCGCTTATCTGAGCAAAGACCACATCATTTCAGACAAAACGTTTGTTGTACCTAACGCCACGCAGTTTCAATTTGGTGTCCTCACTTCTCTCATGCACATGACGTGGATGCGTTACACGTGCGGGAGAATGAAAAGTGATTATAGTTACTCCAACACCATCGTTTACAACAACTTTCCCTTTCCACCCAGCCCGAGCGAGAAACAAGTTCAAGCCGTAGAAGCGGCGGCACAAGCGGTGTTAGATGCACGGGCGGCGTTTCCAGAAAGCAGCCTCGCCGATTTGTACGACCCACTCACGATGCCGCCTATTTTAGTAAAAGCCCATCAAGTGCTGGATAAAGCTGTAGATACCTGTTACCGTCCGCAGCCCTTTGCCTCCGAAACTAAGCGAATTGAGTATCTGTTTGAATTGTATGAGGGGTATGTAGCGCCGTTGGTGGCAGAAAAACAAGGTCGGCGAAAATAAGGTCGGCGAGGTTCAAAACCTCGCCGACCTTAAATTTATTACAGTAGATTTTGTAAGAATAAAACTATCATTATTTTTACAAAACAAGGTCGGCCTCACCTGTTTTAAAACATTAGCCCCATGAAAACCAATGTAGAACCTCTTTTCCCAGAAACGTTTTACCATGTTTATAATCGTGGGATAAATGGAGAAAATATTTTTAAGCAAGAGCGTAACTATACTTATTTTTTGCAAAGATATGCCTATCAAATTGCTCCGATTGCCGAAACGTATGCTTATTGCTTACTAAAAAACCACTTTCACGTGTTGATTAAAACTAAGTCGGAAGGCGAAATCAGAGCGAATTGTTTGAAACAGAAAGAAGATGCTCCCAAGTCAATAGGCAGCACACAAGATAGACCAGCTACTTGGCATATTAGTAATCAATTTGCCAAGCTATTTAACGGGTACTCGCAGGCGGTCAGCAAAGCAGTGGGACGCACGGGAGGACTTTTTGAAGAACCCTTTCGGCGAATACATGTAGATTCTGATGCGTACTTTACCTCCATGATTCACTACATCCATTTTAATCCTCAGAAACATGGATTTGTTGATGACTTTCGAGATTATCCTCATTCATCCTATCATAGTCATTTAAGTGCCAAAACCACGCAATTGAATAGGAACGAGGTGCTAAATTGGTTTGGAAACAGGTATGAATACGAAAAATTTCACGTGATGGATGTGGATGAAATGAAGATTAAGGCATTGATTGTTGAATTTGATTGATTTTTAAAGATTGGCGTTAAGGTCGGCGAGGTTTTAAACCTCGCCGACCTTTATTTTTTTCTGAAATTTCCCCAACTTTGTAAACCCCATCATCTTCCCCATCCAATGAAAGCTAAACCGAAGAAGTCCAAAAAGCCTAAGGCCAAGAAGCCCGAAGCCCCCAAACGGATTAGTTACTACCGCAAGCCCGATGACCTCACCCTTGATCAATGGCAGGTGGCACTTCGCAGGCAGTTTGGGCAAGAAAACGAGTTTAGCATCAGCAACGTGGGCAATCAAAAGACTTTTTCAGACTTCTTGGTCTATAATCAGCAGACCAACAATACCTACAAAGTGGCGATTCGGAGTGCCGACGACTCTAAGAATTTTTGCGAGTGTCTCGACTTCAAAACCAATCGCTTGGGCGTGTGCAAGCACATTAGTGCGGTCATGCAGCACCTGCAAGGCGTGCGGGGTAGCAAGGCGGCGTTTATTCGGGGACATGAGTCGGCGTACAGTTCTATTTACTTGGATTACCGCAACGGACAAGAGGTGAAGCTGCGTATTGGCACAGCAAATTCGGCTGATTTTCAGGCATTAGCCGATAAGTATTTCGATGCTAACCTTACGCTCAAAGATGCCGCTTTTGGGGTGTTTGAGTTGCTGTTGGAAGAAGCCCAAAAAATCAGTTCGGACTTCAGGTGCTATCCTGATGCCCTTGATTTTGTGATTGCCAAACGAGACAAAAAACGGCGACAAAACTACCTTTGGCGCATTATGCCCAACGGCGAAGACGATGCCTTGTTTGATAACCTCCTCAAAGTCAATTTATTCCCCTATCAGCGCAAGGGGGTTTTCTTTGCAGCAATGGCAGGTCGTTCGCTCATAGCCGACGACATGGGCTTGGGTAAAACCATCCAAGCCATTGCCACAGCGGAGTTGTATCAGAAAGAAATGGGCATTAGTCGGGTGCTGATTGTTTGCCCCACTTCGCTGAAATACCAGTGGAAAAGTGAGATAGAGAAGTTTACAAACAGCAGTGTTCATGTGGTAGAAGGCACAGTGCCTAAACGCAAAGAACAGTACGAAAGCACCCAGGCGTTTTACATGATTATTAGCTATCACGTCATGTCAAACGACGTGGAGCTACTCAACCGCATGGAGGCCGACATGGTGATTTTGGATGAAGCCCAGCGGATTAAAAACTGGAAATCGAAGGTTTCGCAACAAATCAAAAAACTACATACGCCTTATGCCATTGTGCTGACAGGTACACCGCTCGAAAACAAATTGGAGGAACTTTACTCCATCATGCAGTTGATTGACGTGTATCGGCTTGGGCCTATGTACCGCTTCTTGAGCCGTTATCAAATT
>JBGAVQ010000186.1:0-11046 GCA_044228045.1 Spirosomataceae bacterium | reverse complement strand
AATTGGTATGGTGAAAACGGGCGAATTGATGAGGCTATCACTGATTTAGAAAAAGCGACAAAGGCAGGTCTAAATCAAACAGGTATTTTTGAAAAATTAGGAACAGCCTATGGCATGAAAGGACAGGTAGATAAAGCCATATCGTACTTTGATAAAGCACTCGAAGTAGATTCCAATAATATGAATGCACTTTATGGAAGAGCAGTAGGCTTGCAGCAAAAAGACCCAGAGAGAGCCATTAGAGACCTTGAAATTTTAATCAAAAATGCTACTGATAAGACGAGCAAAGCCAATGTAATGGGAATGTTGGGGTCGTGTTACATTAGTACACAACAATTGTCAAAGGCATTAGAAACTTTTAATGAAGTAATAGATCAGTTGGGTAGCCAAGACCCAGTTCATTATTATAACAGAAGTGTCATTTTGCTTGGTGCGGGTGATTCATCAGGTGCCATTCGTGATTTACGCAAAGCCGTTGAACTAAAACCTGATTACGAACAAGCCAAACAACAATTAGCCAGCTTGGGAGTAAAATAGGCTATGTATTTTAAATTACTAACGAACCACGAAGTTTTTCTGTTATGTCAAAATCATCTAATAAAAAGCCCCAAAATATCTCATCAAGTTCACTGAAAACCACTACACCACCTCGAGTAGCTGACTCGAAACGTGAAAAAACATCATCTTCGCCTACAAAGTGGCTTTTGTTGGCTTGTCTTGGTTTGGCTGTGGTCACTGTCGTGGCATTTAGTGGAGGGTTTTCTAACGAATTCATCGAATGGGATGATCAGATCTATATCACCAATAATTTCTTGGTGGCACAACCTTCTTGGGCTAATTTTTTCAAGGCATTCCGCACTACGGTAGCACTTAATTATCACCCAGTTACCATCATTTCTTTGATGCTTAACGCTGCTATTTCTGGCTCAGGGACTGCCACTCCTTTTATTATTACCAATACCCTCATACACGCCATCAACGTTGTATTGACCTTTTACTTGGCTTGGCTATTGAGCAATCGAAATTGGTTTGTAGCCATTTTTACCGCCTTGCTATTTAGTGTACATCCTATGCGTGTGGAATCAGTCACATGGGTGTCTGAACGCAAAGACGTATTGTATGGCTTTTTCTTTTTGGCTGGAACAATCACATACATTAGGTACTTAGATACCCAGCAACGCAAGTGGTTGGTTTGGAGTTTTGTGCTGTTCGTCTTATCGTGCCTTTCCAAAGCGCAGGCTGTTGTGTTGCCTGTTATAATGCTATTGGTTGATTTTTGGCGGGGTAGAGAATTAAATATGAAGCTAATTACCGAAAAATGGGCATTCTGGGTGGTGGCACTTTTCTTTGGTTTAGTGGCAGTTGATATTCAGTCAGGTGGAAATTTTCATGGACTTACCCAAACGGTTGGCGAAACCAAAAAAGCCCTTGATTTACAGGTGTTTACGTTAGGGGAAAGGCTTTTGTTTGCCTTGTATGGTTTTATGATGTATTGCTATAAATTACTGTTTCCGTTCAATTTGTCAGGATTTTACCCCTACGAAAAAGATACTGGCAATGCCCAATATTATTATTATGGTATTCCATTTTTTGTAGTTGTGTTAGCATTAACGGTGCTATCTCTTCGCAAAACCAAAGTGGTAGTTCTGGGTATGGGCTTTTTCTTCGTCACGGTTGCATTGGTATTGCAGTTTATCTCTGTCGGTGCGGCTATCATGGCCGATCGTTATACATATATTCCTTATTTTGGTCTCTTTTTCTTAATTGCTATGGCATTAGGGACTCTCATTAGCAAACGTCCTTCGCTCCAATATCTTATTATGGGGGTTGCCTTTGCATTTGTGGCATTTTGTTTTTACCTCACTACTCAACAAATAAAAGTTTGGCACGACTCAGGTAGTTTTTTTGGTAAAATTATAGAGGTGTTTCCCAATGATCACAGAGCCTACAGCACTCGTGGACGCTATTTGGGTATGAAAGGAAAATTAGATGAGGGTATAAAAGATCTTGAAATGTCTATTAAATTAGGTAATACAGACCCAACTACATTCGAGAATTTGGGAACTGCTTATGGTTTTAAAGGTCAGTTACAAAAGTCTATCGACGTATTTACTAAAGCTATTGAACATGGCGCAGGCGCTAATGCCTTTGTCAATCGGGCGATAGGATATTTGTCTATTGATCCGCCAAAAGCCATTGCCGACTACGAAAAAGCCATTACACTTGATGTTGAGCAGGCCCCCGATACCCGAATGAAACTTGCCGTGGCGTATCTCAATACTGGCAATCCACAAAAAGCCATCGAAACATTTAATGTTGTGATTGAGCAAGATGGTAACAAGACGGTCAGTAACTATTACAATCGTAGTATTGCACATCTCCAATTGGGAAATCGAAATGAGAGTTTGCAAGATTTGAAGCAAGCCCTGACTATTGATCCTAATCATGAGCAGGCCAAGCAACAATTAAAAGCAATTGGAACAAATTAGTCATAGGTATTAAAAACTGTACTATACGCTTGACCTTCAATCCCGAGAACTCCTAAAAGGTTTCAAAAAGCTAATGCAAACCAATTGAGACCAAAAACAATACTAAAATGAAAGTAACAAAACCACCCGGTAAAAAATTGGTAAAACGCATGAGCCTGCGAACTAAATATTGGTTATTGACCATTGCAGGATTTATATTTATTGGGGGAGGACTACCTATTTTGGCAGAAGCTATTTACCTCAAAAACACCCAACAATCAGTAGCTCGGTGGGTGCTTATGGGCTGTTATGCGTTCATCCTGATTTTTGCAGGCTTGGCGGCATTACAAACAGGCATTCGTTTCAGAATATTGATTGATGTAAGAAGAGAAATCCGAAGAAATTTGAAAAGAATACCCAAAAATACCAAATCCCAACCCAAAAAAGAAAACCCTGCCAACTGACAGGGTTTTCTTTTTGACAATTAGCTAAGGAGTTATGGACACTAAACCTAACTCAGTAACTAACCTATAACTTAATTTGCTGCTTTCGCTGCAAATTCTGCCTTAATTGCCTCAACATCAACATTTTTGTAAGTAGGCTTCTTGGTCAATTGCTTGATGCCCGCCACACGGTTGTTGGCAATAGTTTTGTTTCTGCGGTCTTTTCGCTTAAGTGCTGTTACGCCCATGACTGTATGCTTTTTCGGTTCGATTTCTAAAATGGAGGTGCAAAGATAACGTTTTCTTTTTTTCAAAAGAAACCTACGAGTAAAAATTCTTCTAAAAACCGTATTTTTGCACCTGAATTCAAGAAAAGTGCCGCCTGTACCGTAGGTCTGACGGTCATTTAGTAATAAAAACCCAACATTCAGCCTTTGAAACCTTCAATCCCCCGTGGCACTCGTGATTTCGGACCAGCTCAAATGGTCAAACGGAATTATATTTTTGATACCATCAAGCAAGTTTTTCAACGCTATGGCTTTCAGCCACTCGAAACACCCACACTCGAAAACCTCTCGGTGCTGATGGGCAAATATGGTGAGGAAGGTGACCAGCTTTTGTTTAAAGTACTCAACTCGGGCGATTTTGCCAAAGATCTGCACCCCGAAGATTTAACCGAAGGCTATAAGAAAACTACCCTCAAAATTGCCGAAAAAGGTCTTCGTTATGACCTCACCGTGCCTTTTGCTCGCTATGTAGTGATGAATAGGGGAGAGCTAACTTTTCCATTTAAACGTTATCAGCTACAACCCGTTTGGCGTGCAGACCGCCCTCAAAAAGGCCGGTATCGGGAGTTTTACCAATGCGATGCCGATGTAGTAGGTACCGACTCGTTGCTTTGTGAAGCCGAGATTGTCTTGATGATTCATGAAGTGCTACAAGGGCTTGGTATTCAGGATTTTACTGTTAAAATAAATAATCGTAAAGTGCTCAGTGCTATTGCCGAAGTAATAGGAGCACCTGGGCAAGAAGGCCCACTTTGTGTAGCGATTGATAAGTTAGATAAAATTGGCAAAGAGAAAGTAGAAGCCGAACTCTTAGAAAGAGGTTTTTCGATAGCATCAATCGAGAAATTACAGCCTATTTTTGAACTAACGGGCTCCAATACAGATGCCTTTGCTCACTTACGAGCATGGTTAGCTGAGTTAGAAATAGGTAAACAAGGCTTAGACGAATTGCAAAAAGTGTGGGATTTGGTGAAAGGGTTTGGACTAACCGACCAACAAATGCAGTTTGATGTGACCCTCGCTCGGGGGCTTTCATATTACACTGGGGCGATTTTTGAAGTAAAAGCCAACGGTGTACAAATAGGAAGTATCAGCGGTGGTGGACGTTACGATAACCTCACTGGTACGTTTGGCGTAGCGGGTTTGTCTGGGGTGGGCATTTCGTTTGGGGTGGACCGAATCTACGATGTAATGGACGAACTCAAGCTGTTTCCCGAGTCTTCTTTTGCCACAACAAAGGTACTATTTACTAATTTTGATACCCAAGCAGAAATATACAGTTTGCCTTTGCTCAGACAACTTCGGCAAATAGGGATAAGCTCAGAACTATACCCCGATGCTGCCAAGCTCAAAAAACAATTGGATTATGCCGATCGCAAGGGCATTCCGTTTGTTATTTTGGTCGGCTCTGACGAAATGCAGACTGGCCTACTTACGCTCAAAAATATGCAAACGGGTGATCAACAGAAACTTAGTTTTGAGGATTGTATCGCTATTATATCAGGGGATTGAGCCTTTTTCTCCCAAACTGCCACTAAGCCCAAGAAATTTGCCATGATTTTTTGTATTTCTTAAAATGTTATTACATTTGTAAGCAAATAATTGTTATGGCAATTATTTGTAAGATAACACTTCATCAACAAACATAATCCCGCTCTTGATTTGTTCGCCAAATAGGGCGGGATTTTTTATCTAATGAATCATGGAAACGACGCTTTTTCCTCAACAAGAACTCAATCTTGCTATTCCTTCTGATGATTTTTTGCCGCTCAATGGCACCGACTACCTCGAACTCTATGTGGGTAATGCCAAACAAGCGGCCTATTACTTTCAAGCAGCGTTTGGGTTTCAGCCTTTGGCCTATGCTGGCCTTGAAACTGGCCTGCGTGACAGAGAGTCTTATGTGGTGGTGCAAGACAAAATCCGACTTGTGTTAACATCACCTTTGCATGGCAATACCGAAATTGGTAAACACATTGACCGCCACGGCGATGGGGTAAAAGTAGTAGCGCTTTGGGTTGATGATGCCCAGAAAGCCTTTGAAGAAACCACCCGCCGAGGAGCCGAAGCCTATCTGCATCCTACTTTTGAAGAAGATGACTTTGGTTATGTAAAACGCTCAGGTATAAAGACTTATGGTGATACAGTTCATGTGTTTGTGGAGCGAAACCACTATGATGGTGTGTTTTTGCCTGGTTTCAAAGCATGGAACCCATTTTATAAACCCGCTTCTGTTGGGCTCAAATATGTAGATCACATGGTGGGCAATGTAGGCTGGCATGAGATGAATCGTTGGGTGAGTTTTTATGCCAACGTGATGGGTTTTAGTCAGTTGGTTTCATTTGACGACAAAGACATTTCAACCGACTACACGGCCTTAATGAGCAAGGTCATGAGCAATGGGAACGGGCGTATTAAGTTTCCGATAAATGAACCAGCCGATGGCAAGAAAAAATCACAGGTTGAAGAGTATCTTGATTTTTATGGAGGGGCTGGTATTCAGCATATTGCGGTTGCTACCGACAATATCATCGAAACTGTAACGGCCTTGCAAAGCAGAGGAATTGAGTTTTTGAAAGTGCCAGATTCATACTACTACTCACTCAAAGAACGAGTAGGTGACATTGACGAAGAGATAGCAACTTTGCACAAACTGAGTGTTTTGGTAGATAGAGATGAAGAGGGGTATCTGTTGCAAATTTTTACGAAACCCATCATGCCTCGCCCGACTTTGTTTTTTGAGATTATTCAACGAAAAGGGGCAAAATCATTCGGGAAGGGCAACTTCAAGGCTCTTTTTGAAGCCATCGAGCGTGAGCAGCAGCTCAGAGGAACTTTGTGAAGTAAGTAGAAAAATGAAAGGTGAAGGTCTGTATTGCAGCGCATAGTCTGGGACGCATAGTCTGGGGCGCATAGCCGAAGGGCTGCCCCCTATCTGAAAAGTTGAAGGAAAAAATCAGGGTCTGTACCGAAGGTCTGACCCTGGTTCAATAGATAGGTAATTGTAAGGTGTTGATTGTCAGTGGATTGATTGGGTTTTGTGAGCATTAACGACTAATGATTAGGTACTTAGCCCGTTTTGCTTTTATCTTTACACATTCTACCTTATTTTTTCACGACGAATGACAACCGAAACAACCCAGCGAGCATATTTTTTCAAGATAGACACCACCATCAAGAAAATCCGGCATACCATGCAAAAAAAATTAGACCATGCCGGCCTAAACATTACGGTAGATCAATGGGTGCTCATTGACCATATCGAAAAAAATGAAGGCTTAAGTCAAATAGAATTAGCCGAAGTAACTGTAAAAGATGGTCCCACCGTTACTCGAATTTTGGATTTATTGGTGTCTAAAGGTTTGATAGAGCGGCGAATGCCCGAAAACGACCGCCGAAAGTTTGGGATTCACTTAACAGAAGCTGGCCGTACCAAATATCAAGAGGCATTTCCGATTGTGGCCGAGGTACGCCAATTAGGTTGGGGTAACCTCAGCGACGACGATTATCATGCCTTTGTGCGTATTCTGGATAGCATCTACAACAACATTACCCATCATGGGTAACCTACCCAAACCAGAAGCAGGGAGTAATGTGTTGATGTTACTTCGATAATTTGTAACTATTTAGGCAGGGTCTGACGGCACGTCTGACCTGAAATCTGACCAACCGCCGATTCGGATGAATCCGACATTAGTGCTTATATTAATGGGGTCAGACCAATAGCAATGTATTCTTATTATTGATTTGTTTTACCGCTTAGATAATTACGATAAGTCTAACAAATAAAATCGTAAATGAACTCAATTTCAACAAGTTGGCTGTCTGTTCCTACTGATTCTGATTTTTCTATTCATAACTTACCCTACGGTGTTTTTTCTACACCAACTCGCTCTAAGCGTATTGGTGTAGCCATTGGTAACTACATACTGGATCTTAAAGAGGCCGAAACCATTGGTTTTTTCAAGAAATTAGACTTTGATGCTAATACACTTCGCAAGAAAAAACTCAATGATTTTATGGCGCAGGGACGACCAGTATGGCAGCGAGTGCGCAGGCGTATTCAAGAGATTTTAACGCAAAATCATGAATTTTCGGGCGAAAAATGGGCCGAAAAACTGATTGTATCGCAAGCAGCAGCCACCATGCACTTGCCCGTGAAAATTGGTGATTACACTGATTTTTATTCGTCAGAAGAACACGCCACCAATGTAGGCAAGCTCTTTCGCCCAGATAACCCCTTGATGCCCAATTGGAAATACCTGCCTGTTGCCTATCATGGGCGAGCTTCCTCTATTGTTGTTTCGGGTACACCTTTTCACCGACCAAAGGGGCAAATTCGCCCAAATGACGACGAATCCCCCACATTTTCGCCTACCAGAGCATTGGACTTTGAGTTAGAAATAGCAGCCATTATTGGTAAAGCTACGGCTTTGGGGCAAAGCGTTGCAACAGACCAAACTGGCGAGTATGTATTTGGCTTTGTGCTATTTAACGACTGGTCTGCACGAGATATTCAACGCTGGGAATACCAGCCACTTGGCCCATTTTTGGCAAAAAACTTTTGTTCAGCTATCAGTCCGTGGGTAGTTACCCTTGAAGCCTTAGAGCCTTTCAGAGTGGCAAATCCTCCCCAAAAACCTGATGTATTTCCCTATTTGAAATGCACAGAGAACTGGAATTTTGACATCAACCTACAAGTGGCTATTGAACCAGAAAGGGAGGCTGAAACCACTGTTTGCCGCACCAACTACAAAGGGATGTATTGGAACATTGCACAACAAATAGCACACCACACCATAAATGGTTGTAACCTCAATATAGGAGATATGCTGGGTTCGGGTACAATTTCGGGCAATGAAGAGGGCAGTTTTGGCTCCATGCTGGAGCTTACTTATGGAGGCAAAAAACCTCTTCAGCTTGACGAAAAGACCGAACGACGATTCATTCAAGACGGCGACTCGGTGATAATGAGAGGCTTTGCGGAACAAAATGGTATGCGTGTTGGGTTTGGAGAAGTAAGAAACCTTGTATTGCCAATACTATAATTCATGAAATCTATCAGCCTGCATGATATCCCTTCTGCTGTTTTTCACAGCTATTTACTCAGTTGTGTTGCACCTCGCCCTATTGCTTTTGCGAGTACTATAGACAAGCAAGGTCGAGTTAATTTAAGCCCGTTTAGCTATTTCAATGTGTTTGGAGTTAACCCACCTACGCTTATTTTTTCGCCTAATAATGGCGGACGAGACAACAAGCCTAAGCATACCCTCGAGAACGTGCTGGAGGTTGATGAGGTGGTCATAAACATGGTAAATTACGAGATGGTAGAGCAAATGTCGCTATCGAGTGGGCAGTACGACAAAGGAGTCAACGAATTTATAAAAGCTGGATTTACCGAAGAACCTTCGCTGTTGGTAAAACCGCCGAGGGTGAAAGAATCGCCTGCTCAGTTTGAGTGTAAGGTCAAGCAAGTTATTCACATCAACGAAGGAGCAAGTGGCGCACCCAATCTAATTATTTGTGAAGTAATAATGGCTCATTTCTCAGAAACTTTGTTGGATGAACAAGGCAAAATAGACACCCGCAAAACCGACTGGGTAGGGCGCATGGGCGGCAATTGGTACGTGAGGGCCTCGGGCAATGCGATATTTGAAGTAGCTCGTCCACAAAAAGGTATTGGTTTTGATCAAATTCCTGATTATATCAAAAAAAGTACTATCCTGACAGGCAACGATTTGGGTAAGTTAGGTAATGTAGAAACATTGCCATCGTTGGCAGAGGCAGCGGCATTTCAGCAAAGTTTGGTTGCTATGTTGTCTGAACAAGACCGACATCTTATGGCCAAACAATATTTGAACGAAGGCATGATAAAGGAAGCCTGGCTGATATTGCTGTAAATCTTGAAAAAATAGTTTGTAATTTTGCACAAAAAAGGACGGACTCACCCTCCGTCCTGCTTTATTTTATGGCTTTGACTTTTGAACTTACAACTCCTTACGACGACGAACGCCCTGTTTTCATAGCAGGCAACTTTACCGACTGGTATCCTGATGTTGAAAAATTTAAGATGACCAGAATAAGTTGGGGACATTATGAATTAAAGTTTCCTGCTGATGTGAAACTCCCAGAAACCATTGACTATAAATACACCAAAGGTGCTTGGGAGCAAGTAGAATTAGACGAAAATGGGAATGCTCCTGATAACCGAGTGCTTCGTAAACGGACGGGTATTGTGCGAGATTTTGTAGCAAACTGGCGACAAAATGGTGTGAGTTTTCGGTATGATTTGATGCCTAAGGTGCAGCTAATCAAGCGGTTTACGATGCCTCAACTCAAACGCCGCCGTAAGGTGTATGCCCTACTCCCACATGATTATGAGCGTAGCGACAAACGGTACCCTGTGCTGTATTTGCAAGATGCCCAGAACCTTTTTGGCGAAGGGTCAAGTTATGGCAATTGGAGTATTGATCGTAAGCTGGCAGTGCTGGCTCAACATGGCAAAGGCGATGTAATAGTAATAGCTATTGATCATGGCGACAAACGTCGGCTCAACGAATATGCTCCATATCGTAGCCGATTGGGGCAGGGTGAGGGCGAAGAATACGTACGGTTCATTGTCGAAACACTAAAGCCATACATAGACAGCCATTTCAGAACCTTACCAGATCGCTCGAACACAGGCATTGGGGGAAGCTCGTTAGGTGGGTTAATTAGCCTATTTGCAGGGCTGAATCATCCGCAGATTTTTGGCAAAATGATGATTTTTTCACCTTCTCTGTGGGTGTCAAGTCAAATTTATGACGATGCCAAACGTTATCATCCTGGCTCAGAATCAAAGATTTACTTCTTTGCAGGTGGTAAAGAAGGCAAATACATGATTCCGTCGGTAGAAGGCATGAGAGATGACCTTCGTAAATGGCAAGTACAAGTCAATCTTTCGATAGATCCCCAAGGCAAACACCAAGAAGACCGTTGGGGGCGGGAATTCCCGAGGGCCTTGGAGTGGTTGTTTTTTTGAGGAATAGGTCAGTGTAAAGTTAGTAAAGCAAGCAGTTCTTCTAATTCTCCTTGACTGAGGTCTTCTTTTTCGGACTTATCGTAAATAGTTAGCAAAATTACGGTTGTTTGCATTACATGAACGTGTGTAATGAGGCGTGAGCCACCGCTCTTGCCTTTTCCTTTGCTTTTGATTGCTACCCGAATTTTATAGCAATTTTTGCCTAACGAATCGCCTTGCTCTGGTTGCTCTGTAAGGCGTTGCAAGATTGGAGTAAGGTCTGTTTTTAACGATGGATACTTTTTTGCCAGTCGTTTTAAATGGCGTTCAAATTTTTCAGTCGTAAGGATTTTATAGTTCATCAAGCACCTCCCATACCGAACGAAGTTGCTTTTTGCCCTGTTTATACTGATTTATTTCTTCGATTGCTTCTCTCAAATCAGCAATTAACTGCTCCTTCGTGATGACCTCTTCTTCTTCAAGCAGTTCTATAACTTTCTTTTTTTCTCGCTTTGGTAATTGCCTTACTAACTCCACCCATTGCGAAAAAGTCAGATTCGTCGTTGGATTCAAAACAGTTTCCATTGTGCATGTATTTATATCCAAAATTAGTGAAAATAAGTAATAGCTAATCCTCTTTTTTCGCTCTCAGTAAGCCTTTTGCCAGCAACTCATTGGCTTTCCATGCTTTACGTTCGGTTTTGAGTTGTTTCTTTTCAGCTTTACTAATTGGCTGTAAGTCAGATAAGTTAGGGCAGCCAGCATCGTACCAACAGGTGTACCAAAAATCTGACAGCGTTTGTGCGGTTTTGATGACCTGCTCTTGCACCGATGTTGCCAATCGCTGG
>JBGAVQ010000185.1:0-11050 GCA_044228045.1 Spirosomataceae bacterium | reverse complement strand
TTCAATTTTCATAGTTTTGTTGGGGTTGGTGCTGAGGCTTACCATGATGTCTTTTTTTAGACCATCTCTTACCAAGCTAACTTTTATTTTTTCGCCAGGGGCAAAACCTTTCGCAGCAGTATTCAATCCATTTATTCTGGGTGTAACGGCATTGTCGTTTATGGCAACAATTTCGTCGTTTACATTTAAGCCATCGTTATAAGCTGGCGAATCTCTAAGCACCGAGGTAATGATTAGCTTGCCCTCCGTTACCCTGGAGTCTGCACCAATGTAGCCTTCTGTTGTGTTTTGTGTAACCGCAAGTTGACAACCAACAGGTTTTAAGAAAGCATTGTATTCAATTACGTCTGTCCCCCAAATATATTTTTGAAAAAAATCCTCCATGCTCTTACCAGCGACAGTCTCTACGGCTTTTTGCATTTCGTCGTCGGTAAAGCCTCGCATTTGCTTTTTGTAGTATTCGTTGTAGAGTAAGCGCATCACATCGTCAAGGTTTTTTTTGCCTTTGGTTTCGTTCAAAATTACTAAATTCAGTAATGCTCCTACAATAGCTCCTTTTTCGTAATAAGAAATGATACTGTTTTTAGAGTTCTCGTTTTGGCGATAATATTTAATCCAAGCATCCCAGCTCGATTCTGCCACCGACTGCACTCGCTGGCCGGGCGTGTTTTCTAAACTGGCAATTTCATTCCCAAAAGTATTCAGATACGCTTCGGGGGTAGTAATGCCAGCTCTTCTTAACAAATAAGATTGATAAAATGTGGTAAAACCTTCTGCAACCCATAGGAGGTGGGTGTAGTTTTCGTTTTCGTAGTCAAAAGGTCCAAGTGCTTTTGGGCGAATCCGCTTTACATTCCACAAGTGAAAGTACTCGTGTGCTGTCAAACTCAAAAATGAAGTCATGCCCAAGTCAGATTTGTACGCATTTCGGCTCACTTGCAAGGTAGTAGAATTAAGGTGTTCGAGTCCGCCACCACCTCGCCCAATGTTATGAACTATAAAAGTATAGTCTTTACATGGATGTTCGCCTACGACTTTTGCAGCGGTTTCCACCACCTTTTTCATTTGGCTTGTTACTTTTTCGTCTTCATACGAAGCTTCGCCGTACATAGCCACATAGTGTGGTATCCCTAATGCCTCAAATGTAAGCACACGGTGGTTGCCTATTTCGATGGGTGAATCAACCAGAATGTCGTAGTTGGGGATATCATAAGTAAATTCACCTGTTTTAGACTTTGGCAGGCCAGTCGAAACCACTTTCCAATCTTTGAATGGAACAATCGTGAGCGTAGCAGGCACATTTTTTAAAGCATTCACATACAAAAATATACTGGCTCCGTTCAAGTACCCATGCGATTCATCCAAAAAACTGGTTCGAACACTTAGTTCATACGCATAAACGCTATACCTTATACGTAATGTATTTGATCCGTTGGTGAACACTCGCCAAGTATTCTTGTTGACTTTTTCCCATTTTAGGTTTGAATTTTGGTTTGATGCCGTAAAACCTTCCACATTTTTTGCATACTCTCGTATGAGGTATGAGCCCGGTGTCCAAACGGGCATTTTAAATTCAACAAATCCTCCTTTTGCCACATAGGGCTGGCCAACATTATTGAGGGTCATTTCTACTTCAAAATAGTGTGTTTGCGGTTTTGGCATTGAGAGTGTGTAGTTTATATCCACCGCAGCCAGCTGAGGTTGTGCTATCGTGGAAGTGCCAATAAGCCAACAGAACAAGTACAATGTAATTAGACTTCGGTTTTTCATACTTTTATTGTTAAAATTGCGTTTAGTTTGCGAAAGTATTCTTTTCGAGTGACCTTCGCAAACCTGAAAACATGGTTTAACACTACCATACTCTACTTTTCAAACTTTCTTCTATGCGTTATCGTCAATTATTGACTCTTACAGCCATAACTGTTTTTATGCTGCAACTGTTGCCAAATAACTCTTTGGCTCAAAATACCCTTACTTATTCTGAAAAAGGCACACACTTCAGAAATGGGCTTGAGTTGTTTGAAAAAAGAAACTATTCAGCGGCAAGGCAAGAATTTGTCAATTATATTGAGTCAGACAAAGGTATTTTGGCGGCAGATGACTACAATGCCGTGACGGCAGAATATTATGTGACCGTTTGTGCGCTCTACATGAATTACCCCGAAGCCGAACTGCAAGCCGAGCGTTTTGTGACAAAACATTCGGAGCACCCTAAGGCCAGCCAGATTTACCGTGAATTGGGTTTGTATTATTTCAACAAAGAAGATTATGGCAAAGCCACCATTTATTTAGAAAAAACCAACCCGTCGCAATTGAGTTTTGCCCAAAGTCAAGAAACCCAGTTTAAATTGGCAATGGCCTATTACAATCAGCAAAACTTAGCAAAAGCCTTGCCTATTTTTAACCAAATCAAGAACAACGCCGACGAATACG
Source organism: Spirosomataceae bacterium (assembly GCA_044228045.1). Lineage (GTDB taxonomy): Bacteria > Bacteroidota > Bacteroidia > Cytophagales > Spirosomataceae > JAXLVB01. The sequence continues at coordinate 8,617 of JBGAVQ010000185.1, read as the reverse complement.
CCGCCCAGGCCAGTTATTACGCTGGTCATATCAATCTACGCAATGAAAATTATGCCGATGCCATAGATGACTTTAAGCGTATTGAAAAACACCCAACCTACCAAGCCGAAATGCCCGGCTTGATTGCCAATGTGTATTATCGTCAAAAAAATTATGATGGCTTGTTGGCATACACCGAGCCTTTGTTGAAAAACAAACGTTCGGGCATCAAATTAGACGATTTGGCACTACTCACTGCTGAAGTTTATTATTTGAAAGGAAATTTTGCAGGGGCTGTGCCCTATTACAACCAGTTTGCCAGTGTGCGAGGCAACAAAATGCCAGCACAAGCTCAGTACCGGTACGGGTATAGCCTCTACAAAGCCAATGATTACAAGCGTGCGACAGACATACTCAAAGTAGTAGCGGCTAATAAAGATACAGTTGGGCAATATGCATCTTACTATCTGGCTATTAGCTATTTAATGCTCGAAAACCCAAATGCCGCTTTATTAGCATTTGATCAAGCTCGAAAACAGAAATTTAATAAAGATGTTCAGGAAGAAGCAGCTTTTAACCACGCCAAAGTTCAACTCGACCTTAATAAAGGAACTGATGCCATTAAAGAATTTAATGAGTTCTTGAAGACCTATCCAGATAGCCGTTTTGAAAACGAAGTCAATGAGTTAATTAGTGAATCGTATCTTAATAGTAATAATTATACAGTTGCCCTCGAATATATAGAAGGGTTAAAACGACGAACGCCCAAAATTAATGCTGCCTATCAACGAATGGCCTTTAACCAAGGTGTGATTGATTACAATGGCGAACGTTTTGGACAGGCAAATAAGTTTTTTGATAAATCGTTACAGTCTGCTACTGATGCTGAACTTAAAGTAGCTGCAAACTTCTGGAAGGCTGAATCATTTGCAGCCAACCGTCAGTTTGAAGAGGCCATTGCTCAATACAATATTGTACTTAAACTTAACGACAACGCACCCAATTTAGCTGAGTCGCAATTAAAAAGCCGTTATGGGTTGGGTTATTGTTATTTTAACCAACAACAATATGACCAAGCCCTCTCAAATTTCAAAACTTATACAGATAAACTAAAAACAGCCACAAACCGACTCAATTATGAGGATGCCTTAGCACGCATGGGCGATTGTTATTTTGTAAATAAAAATTATGCCGAGGCCCAACGTCTATACGACCAAGTGGTGGCAACTAGCAAAACCGATAAAGATTACGCAACTTATCAGAAAGGCTTAATGCTGGCCTATCAAGACAAAGGCCAAGAAGCCAAAGCTGCCTTTGATAAAGTTTTGACTCAATATCCAAATTCGAGATACATTGATGATGCCATGTATCAAATTGGGGTAATTGACTTAAATTCAGGTAATTATCAAGTGGCTGTTCGTGACTTTACTCGACTAATTCAGCAACAAAACCGAAGTTTTTTGGTGCCAGCGGCTCTGTTAAAGCGTGCATTGGCGTACTCAAACTTGCAGTCAAACCAAGAGGCTATAAGTGATTATAAAACCATTGTAAGTAAATACCCAACCTCAAAATATGCACAGGATGCCATATCGGGCTTGCAAGATTTACTAAATACCATTGGCCGACCCGAAGAGTTTCAGGAAGTATTGGCACAGTACAAAAGGGCGAACCCTGGTGATGGCTCTCTTGAAAAAATTGAGTATGAAACCGCTAAAAATCTCTATTACAATGAGAAATACGACAAAGCTGTAGGTTCGTTGCTGACTTATATGCAAAACTATCCGGGCAGTGCCAACAATTTTGAAGCAAAATACCTCTTGGCTGATTCGTATTACCGACTCAAAGATTTCTCAAATGCCCTGCGTTACTTTTATTTGGTGATTGACGATAACAAATCGCCCAATGTAAATAGAGCTGCCCAGCGTGCTGCCGACATTGAGTTCACCAACAAAAATTACCAAAAAGCCATTAAGAATTTTAAAACATTAGCACAAATGGCTGGTAATAAAAAAGACTTGGTTAGTGCATGGACAGGATTGATGGAATCTTATTATTTATCAGCCAAATACGATTCTGTGTTGGTTTATACCCGTGAAATAATCAATGCTGGTAGTGTGAACTTGGGAGCTCAAAACAAAGCTTTACTTTATAACGGTAAAGTAGCCTTAGCCAAGGGTGATAGCAAAAAAGCAATCGAGGAATTTGACCGAACCGTAAGTGCTGCCAAAGACGAAATAGGAGCGGAGGCTAAATACCTAATTGCAGAAACCCAGTTTAAAGGTAAGTTATATGAACCCGCTAAGAAAACTTGCTACGATTTTATTGACCAATTTAGTAATTATGACAAGTGGCTTGACAAAAACTTTTTGTTGCTGGCCGACATTTTTATTGCTACCAACGATACCTTTCAAGCCAAAGCTACGCTGAATTCTATTATCGAAAACTCTCCTAATCCCGAAACCATTTCAGCGGCTAAAGAACGATTGAAAGGATTAGAGGGAAAATAGTAATTCATCGGTATGCAAGCTCTGTCAGACTGAATGCCTAACAATCATAAAAAAGAGGTTTACCCAAAACGAAATTAATTTCAAATGAAAATAGCGAATCATATATTAGTACCAATTTTTGCGCTAATCTGTTGCTCACAAGCATCATTGGCACAAGTAAAACCTGAAGGAACGGTGCAGGATGAGGAAATAACGATTGAGAAAAATAGAAAAATCACGTTGCCCCCTGCAAACCGAATATTTGAGAAGATACCTTCTCCAAAAACTAATACTGAAAACCCCAAACAAATATTCAAATTTGGAGAACGCACTTTGAATGTTGGTGTATCCAAATTCAATCCGACAATTACACCTTATCAGAATAATCAACAGCTCGAAAGCGCTTACAATAATTATATTCGGCTTGGGGCCGGTAATTTTGGACGCATTTTGGGTGAGGCATTTTTAACAACCCCTACAGAAAATGATGGAGTTATTAGCTTGTATGCCAAGCATAATTCGTCGTCGCAAGGAGCAGTTGATAGTAAAAATTCAGCGAATAATGAGCAGGCTATTAAGTTGAATGCTAAGTATTTATCCACTGGTTTCAAACTTTCTGGTTCAGCAGGTTTTGACCGAGAGCAGTTTTATTTTTATGGATATAAAGCCCGCCCAACTCCAGTTGATCGTGAATCTATTCAACAAATTTTGTCAAAGTATTCTTTCGAAGTAGGTGTGGACAACGCCAAATCTGATGTATCAGTTGATTATGGCCTAAAAACCGGAATCAAATTTTTGAAAGATAATTATTCAGCATCAGAAGTAGATTGGGGTACAAAATTTAATGCCTCCTTTGTGATTAACGACAATTTTCTATCCACTCTTGAAGCCAAAGCTAACATAATCCAAAGAGAAGACGGCATTACAGACAACCGTAATTGGTTTCAGGTAAAACCAGCTTTTGTGTATAAAAATGATTTCTTGAATATATCGCTTGGGCTAAACGCCGTAGTAGAATCAGACAAACGTAGGAATATTAGCCAAACTAAAGGATTTCCGGTTGTAAATATTGACATTACTCCAGTTCAAGGAATTCACCTCTTTGTGGGGATGGACGGAACTATTGAACGAAACAGCCTTACCACATTACTGGCTGAGAACCGATGGTTAGCCCCGCAAGCAGAATTAAAAAACACTGAGCTGAGCCGCCAGTTTTATGTGGGTTCAAAGGGGAATTTAGGAAGTGGCTTCAACTACGAGGCGAAAGTAGCGTATGGTCAATACAAAGATTTTTATGTATTTGCTAATTCCAAGGCCGATACTTCTAAGTTTGTCATGATGTACGATTCGCTCAAAACATTAGTTACCTCAGTAGCAGCACAAATCAATTATCAACAAGATGACTTATGGAGGTCGTTTCTAAAAGTTGAATATTTTAATTATAATATGGGTTCTTTTGAAAAGGCATTTCACCGACCCGATTTAAAAGTTTCGTGGAATAACACGCTGGTTTTCAAGCAGAAGCTCTTTTTGACTACTGATTTTTATGTACTCTCTGGAATAACTGGCAAGAATTTTGTGACCAACAAAACTATCAAGCTAAATCCAATTGTGGATCTCAACGCCAAAATGACCTACCAGCTTACAGATCAGCTATCTGCATTTGTTTCAATGAACAACATCATTGGCAAAAACTACGAGCGTTTTTTGTATTATAAGCAACAAGGTTTAAATTTTCTTTTAGGTTTATCTTTTTCCTTTTAACTTTATCCTGTCAAAAGAAAAAGGGTTGGCTCCAATAGATGGAGGGTTTGATATTTTAAACAAAATTTAGCCGTTTCGACGGCCCAACCTAACCAATATCATTTCATGGATACGTCAGTTGCTTCTTACGTTCGAGAATTACTTTACGAACAAGATTGTGTGGTTATCCCCGATTTTGGTGGGTTTATAGCGCATTTTTTGAGTGCAGGTTTTCAAACGACAAATGGCGGCTATCAACCACCCAAGAAAAGAATTGCTTTTAATGAAGTTTTGAAATTTGATGATGGACTTTTGTCTAATTATATTGCTTATCGTCAGCAACTTACAAGGGGAGAATCACTCGAACAGATAGCTCTTTTTGTGCGAGAAATCAAAGATACACTTGCCACAAAAAACAATTATTATTTTGAACACGTCGGTATTTTTACCCTGAATAAAGAAGGTAAATTACTTTTTGAACCATCAGATAATACTAATTTCTTTGCCGAAGGCTTTGGATTGGCTACTCTATTTTTGCATCCTGCTGAAAATCAGCCAATTGAATCCTTACAAGCAAATCCAGTGCTTGGAGCTGAGTTGCCAAAAACGCACGAAATTGAAGCTAATGAAGATGTACAAGAAAGCTCCGATGTCCCAATTCCTTTTTTGTTATCAGACATCGAAGCGGAAGAGTCTCAAGTAATAACCTTACCACAGCGTAGTTTTCCTTGGTGGTTGGCTGCTTGTGTTGCATTTTTGGTTTTGTGTGGTATTTCATTGTTTTTGTTTAAACCAGATGCTACTCGCCAAGTTTCACTGAGTTCATTTAATCCGCTTTTGGGGTTGGTCGAAAAGTTGGGTCAGCCTAAGGCTTCTAACAAAACCAACCAATTTCCAGTTCAAGTAAATTCCCAAACCTACACCGACTCAGTTGTAAAGACTTTGTTTAGTACAAAGAGCCATCCACTTTTTGCAAATCCAGTTCAACAGGGCGACAATTCTTTTGATACTAATGAAAAGTATCAAAAGGCTGACACTACTTTTGTAGTTAAAACTGATAAAGCTACTTTACAAGAAAATTCGAATACACTAAATCAGTCAAACACTCGTTATTGGGTTATTGGAGGGGCTTTTGAAAGCCGCAGAAATGCCAATAAATTCAAACGTCATTTAGAAAAGTATGGCTATAAGCACGTGATTGTTTTGCCTCCAGCCAAGGGTGAGTACTTGTTCAAAGTAGCCTCTAACGGATTTCAGTCCTTTGGCAGAGCGAGCAGGGCAAGTCAAGAATTAACTCAACTTTTAGGCGAAGAAGCCTGGGTAATGAAAGCCAAAAGTCGGTAATGTAAATATGAAGAAAAGATGCTAAGTACACAGGCTATAAATCAACAAGAAAAATCAGATCAACTCAAAGCAGGAACTATTACACTGGTTCTCAATGGCTTACTGCTATTTTCTTTATTTTTTTTGAATGCCTGGACAGCCCCTCTCCCTCAAATGCCTATGTATGGTGTAGAGTTAAATTTTGGTTTAGACAATGTTGGTTCTGGTGATATACAAACAAAGAATAAAGCAAGTGACCTTAAAAACAAAGTAGAGTCCAAACCAGCCGAAACCAAAGAAATACCAAAACCCCAGCCAGAAAAGGTAGAAAAAGTGGAGGTGAAACCAGTAAAAGTAACAAAACCAGTGGTGAAAGACCCACCTATCAAAGTAAGTAAGGCAGAAAGTCCGGTTAAGGTTCCGGAAGTGAAAGAAACTGAAAAGCCCAAACCAACTACCAAACCCGTTGAAAGTAAACCTGTTGAGACAAAACCAGTTGAAGCTCCTAAGCCTCAAGTTGATTCAAAAGCTTTGTACAAAAAAGGAAATAGTAAGGCGAATGGCACAACAGGAACAAGCGACCAGCCTGGGGGAAATAACAATGGCGACGACAAAAATAAAGTAGGAGACAAAGGAGATCCCGAAGGAAAAGTAGATGCAAAAGCATTGTACGGTAATAAGGGCAAAGGTGGTAATGGCAATGGGGGAGGTGGAGGTGCCTCTTTAAATCTGACAGGGTGGACTTGGAGTGCAAAACCAACAGTGAATGATGATTCGGATGAAAGTGGAAAAATTGTGTTTCAGATTAAAGTAGATGACCAAGGCGATGTGATTTCTATCCGAATTATTGAAAAAACAGTAAGTCAATCAGTAGCCGAAATCTATAAAAAAGCTGTTGAACGTATCAACTTTGTGGCAACCTCATCTGGCGATCGTCCATCAAGTTCTACCGGAACAATTGTTTTCCTGATTAAATCAAGATAATTGAAATTGAGTTATAAGACAAGAGGAAATTGTTGATTTTCAACGAATTTCTCTTGTTTTTTGTTTAAAAGCAAGCCATTTTTCCTCGAATGACTTTTCAAGAAACAATAGATTTTCTGTACCAATTACTCCCGGTTTTTCACCGTGAGGGAAAAAAAGCCTTCAAAGCTGATTTGACCAATACGATTCGGCTCTGTGAGTATTTGGGCAATCCGCATACTCAATTTAAAAGTATCCATGTGGCAGGCACCAACGGTAAGGGCAGTACGTCTCACATGATGGCAGCTATTTTGCAATCCGCTGGCTACAAAACAGGCCTTTATACCTCTCCTCATCTTAAATCATATACCGAACGCTTCCGAATAAATGGTATTCCGATTTCGGAACAGCGAATTGTTTCATTTGTTGTGCAGCATCAGGTCTTTATTGAGGAGTTAAAGCCGTCCTTTTTTGAACTTAGCGTCGCCCTCGCCTTCAAATATTTTGCTGAGAATAAGGTTGACATCGCAGTTATTGAAGTAGGGCTTGGCGGTCGGCTCGATTCTACTAATGTTATTATGCCAGAATTGAGCATGATAACTAATATTGGATGGGATCACATGGATATTCTCGGTAATTCACTCGAAGCCATTGCTTCCGAAAAGGCTGGAATATTTAAGCAAAAAATACCTATTGTAGTTTCGGAAAAACAAGAAGACACTATCTCATCTCTATTTATTGAGCGGGCAAACAATTTAAAATCCCCCATTTTTTTTGCAACCGATTCGCTTGCAGTTAAAGAAGTAAGTACCAATTTCAATGAAATGATTGTTGATGTGTTTGAAGGTAATACTTTGATTTATAGGGGGATAACTATGCAGTTGTCAGGTAAATACCAATTGAAAAACATACTTGGTGTTCTGAATTCTATTCATGTTTTGAACTCTATCGGCTATAAAATTACCGAAAGTAATATTCGTTACGGATTGGCCAATACCATTTCACTAACTGGTTTGAAAGGTCGTTGGCAAATTCTGAAAAATTCTCCGCTAACCATTTGTGACACAGCTCATAATATTGACGGATTGCGAGAAGTTTTGGGTGCATTGGCCAGTTTAGCCAAGAAGAATTACTATTTTATACTTGGATTTGTGAAAGACAAAGATATTTTGCCAATACTTGCACTTTTTCCAAAAGACGCTATCTACTATTTTTGTGAAGCTAATTCGCCGAGAGCTCTCCCTGCCGAAGAACTTAATGCTGTTGCTAAAACCATAGGATTGGTAGGAAAAGCCATTGCCAATGTAAATGATGCCATACAAATTGTTACTAAGCAGGTAGGAGAGGAGGACATAGTTTTTATAGGAGGAAGCAATTTTATTGTTGCCGAAATAGATAATCTTTAAGGTTTAATAATCAAGATTTGTGGGCAGACAAAAGACAATCCGATTTCAATTGAACACCGAGGCTAAAAATGTAATTGAGCCGGGTAAACCAATTTTTGAAACCATAAAAGGAAAATGGGCCAGTGATTTTTTTCAAAACTCAAATCCCATTGTGCTTGAGTTAGGCTGTGGCCGAGGCGAATATACAGTAGGTCTGGCAAAGGAATTTCCTACTAAAAACTTTATTGGGATAGACATTAAAGGTGACCGTTTGGCGGTTGGAAGCCAAAAAGCCTTAGCCGAAGGCATTGAAAATGTAGCTTTTCTTCGAACAAAAATTCAGGAAATTTATCGTTATTTTAATGAAAACGAGGTTTCGGAGTTGTGGATTACTTTCCCCGACCCCCGAAATCGTACAAGTGATGCTCGACGAAGGTTGACATTTCCCCGATTTTTAGAGATGTATCGTACAATTCTATTGCCAAATGGAGTTTTACACCTAAAAACAGATAGTCTCCCTTTTTTTAATTATTCTGTTGATATGCTAAATCGTTTTGGAGTTCAAGAATTAATCACCACAAACAATTTGTACACCTCTCCATTAGCCAACGAACATTTTGGAATTAAAACAAAGTATGAAGAAATATTTACAGCCAAAGGGTTTACAATCAACTACTTACGGTGTAAAATAAAAAAGTAACGACCCATTTCTGAATCGTTACTTTTACAAATCCCACT
>JBGAVQ010000184.1:0-11394 GCA_044228045.1 Spirosomataceae bacterium | reverse complement strand
ACTTGGGCTTGAACATTGGTAATGAGAATAGTAATCAAAAAGCAAACAAGCAAACTAATTGATAGCTTGAAGGACTGAGAAGGTTTTTTGAACATGATTACAGCAGGTTTAGAGGAATGGACAGATTAGGCAAATGTATAAAATGTAAGGAAGAATACGAAGAAGGATAGATTTTTGGTTAGAATGATGGGATTAGTATGGCAAAAATCACAACAACGCACTTAGGTTTCCAGAAAACACCTATCTTTCCACTTCAATCCAAAACAGTCATCCTCTCCCATGAAACCAACGCTATTATTGCTCGCTTGCTTTATTGCTTTTACAACAATGGCGCAAAAGCGCAAACCCGTGACGCCACCCGACCGCTTTGCTGGCTTAGACACCGCTTTTGCCCGTGTACTCAACGACTGGAAAGTAGCTGGCTTTGCTGTAGCCGTTGTCGAAAAAGGCAAGGTTGTTTATTCCAAAGGTTTTGGATATAGAGACTATGACAAAAAATTACCCGTTACACCCAACACCTTATTCGCCATTGGTTCTTGCACCAAAGCATTCACATCGTCGTTGGTAGGTTTGCTGCAAAAAGACGGCAAAATTGAATACGACCAACCCGTTACCAAGTACCTCCCAGACCTAAAATTCTATAACGACGACCTCAACAACCACCTTACCGTGCGAGACATGATGTGCCACCGCACTGGCTTACCTCGTCATGATTTTTCGTGGTACTTGGCCAATACTACCCGTGATAGTCTGATAGCCAGAATTCAATACTTAGACCCTTCTGCACCCCTGCGACAAACTTGGCAATACAACAATTTTATGTTTTTGGCACAAGGCGTTTTGGCCGAAAAACTCTTTGGCAAAACTTGGGAAGAAAATGTCCGAGACAAAATTTTTAAGCCCTTGGGCATGAAAAGTTCGATATTTACAATGGGCGAAATGGAAAAAAGTAGCGATGCTTCCAGAGGTTACGAAGTGGAAAAAGACAGCTTACAATATTGATGGCATGGGGCCTGCGGGGAGCATCAACAGCAGTGTGACAGACATGGCTAACTGGCTGACTATGTGGACAAACGGTGGCAAATTTGAAGGCAAAGAAGTTTTACCAGCTTCGTATGTTACGCAAGCCATGTCGTCGCAAATGGTAATTGGCGGGGCTTTACCCACTAAAGAAATTCCCGACGTACATTTGTCCAATTATGGTTTTGGCTGGTTCTTGGCTTCGTACAAAGGTCATTATCGGGTAGAGCATGGCGGTAATATTGATGGATTCAGTGCCAGCACGTGCTTTTTCCCCAGCGATAGCGTTGGCATAGTCGTATTGGTCAATCAGAATGGTTCGGCAGTGCCAGGCATTGTGCGCAACCTTATTGCCGACCGAATGCTGGGCATCAAATATTTTGACTGGAGTCAAGACCGTCTCAAAGCTGTAAACAAAGCCAAAGCAGATGCCAAAAAAGAAGAAAAAACCGCTACCAGTAACCGAAAAATAGGCACAAAATTATCTCATCCCCTCGTCGATTATGCAGGTCTTTATGCTAACGACGGTTACGGGAAATATGTGGTGAGTGTAGAGCGGGATTCCTTGTTTTTGCAGACCAAAGCCCAAAAGTGGTGGCTTCGCCAGTATCATTACGATATTTTTGAACCTTTTGATATGAAGGGCGGCATTGATACCACCGACAAAAGCCCTATTCGGGTTCAGTTCGCTACTGGTTTGGTGGGCGACATTGAGTCTGTTGCCATGACAGGTTTTGGTACATCTAAGCCAGTTGTATTTAGCAGAACTGCGCCACCCAAAGCCGTTACTGCCGAAGAACTCAAAAAATACGTAGGCGAGTATGATCTGATGGGGCAACCTATAAAAATCTATACCAAAAATGACAAAACACTTTTTGCATTCATAGCTGGGCAGCCTGAATATGAGTTGGTTTTTGTGGGCAACGACAAGTTCGCTATCAAGGTTTTGAAAGGATACAACGTGCAGTTTGAGGTAAACGACAAAGGCGAGACCATTACCTTGACGTTTTTACAACCCAACGGAAATTTCAAGGCAACAAAGAAGAAGTAACATTAACTGGGACTTGCATCTTGGCTGTTTTGATAATAATGTGATAACCAAGTTAATACAAGCAAAAAGTCACGCTCGCCCAGGTGGTTTGTGAGGACACAAAACCACGGCATTTGCTCATTCCGATTAAACAAGGAACCCTCACATGACACTTTTCATGTGAGGGTTCCTTGCTTGGTTTAAGAATCGCCCCGACAGCATGTCGGGGCGAATATGGTATAGCGTCGCTGACGCTACGTTATTTCAACAAATACAGTTGATTAAACAACAACTTAAACGTGCCTTGCGCTTGCGAGCGGAAGGTAATTTCTGGACCAAAAGCATATAGTTTTCCTGCTCCGATTGGTGCTTCAAAAGCAGTAACGCCATCTTGCAAATACGCCTGTCCCCATGCCCAACCGCTACGAAGCGGCTTAGCTGTTGAGAACCAAGCCAGTGGTTTTACTACACCTTTGGCAATGGCATCTGGCGCAATTTTGAACACAGGACTTGAATCAAAATATACATCCGTTTTAGACGACAGACCATAGGTAGCGTGTTGAGTAGAATCTAAACTTACTTGCAAAATACTGCCCGGAATATAGTATTTCTCAGCTGGCAGGGGGCGTTCTTGGCCTGTATTGGTCATTTCTACCAAGGCATTCTTGACCGGAAGACCTAAATGATAGGCCAAATTAGTACTACTCCCAATGGTAATGATGCGACCACCGCCTTCTAAGAATCGCTTCAATTGCGGGATAGACTTATCAGCAGTGATTCTGCCCATCGTAGGGCGGTATTCGGCAGGAATGTCTTCGGGTTTTGGTTCACGAGGTGTAAAGCCTCCAAAACCGCCTGTTTCTGCTGCACCTGTGCTTAATGCCGGAATAGCCCTTGTCACAAACACAATGGCATCATATTTTTTATTCAAGTCACCAGCGTCAATTTCTTGTGGAAACACTACAGTGAACGGGTAATGGTATTGTTCCATCAACAAACGCACCCAGCCCGATGGCATTGAGCCGCCGTAAGTATCCCACAGGGCTATTCGCAGCGGAGCTACTTTGGTCATAGCACCCATTGGGCGTTTTGCCACGCCTGATACCACAACGCCTGATTCAGCAGCAGCTTTTTCGAGCACAGCCTTCGCCTTGGCCGACGAAGGAACATAAAATGCACCTGCTTCTACTGACGAATTTCCAGCCAAGCCATTGGGCAAACGATATACTTCTAAACCTGCTTGCAGGAGGTCATTTACGGCCACAAACGAGTTGTTTGCTTTTGCTGTAAGCGTATAGCCAGCTACGGTGGCTGTTGGAATTGTATTTTTTACGGTTATAATCTCGCCATAAGGCAACTTCTTGAACGGGCCGTCAAAGGCATCTAACACACGGTCAAACTGCACGCCCATTTGGTATGCCAAAGTCCATCCAGCGGCATCGTAAGGGCGAATAGGAGGGCCGCCTGGATAAGCAAAGTCGTTAGGGTGATCTTGCGGCTCAAACATATCCAACACGTGAGGACGAAACGACTGATCTGTTTTGACAATAAACGAACCTGCTGGGTATTTTTTGCCAGTTACGCTAAATTCTGCCGTGGCTTGTTGCACCTGAATACCCGTTTTAATGAGTGCATTCATGAATTCAACTACTGAACTGTAATCTGCTTGGTCGGCAGTAAGAATAAAGCCACGGGGATCTCGTTGTGCAGGGTCTTTTAGTACAGCATCATAGTATTTAACAGGAATAGAGCCTCCTCGTGGGCCTTCATCGCCCATTTCGCTGGCAGCTGCTACTGCGGTAGTTCGTGTCGAATCTGCTCTTGGTCGTGTGGGTGCATTAGCAGTTATGCTTCTTGCTGCAGAATCTGCTGCCGCTGGTCTGTTGGCAGGTGTGCTACTTGTCCTGCTTGCTGTAGTAGTAGATGCAGGTGCTTTCTTCTGGTCGGCTTGATAGGCTTGATTGATGGCATCTACACGCTTGGGCGACAGACCCCAGTAGTCTTTGCTACCTCGCTCGATGGAGTTTTTGCCCATGCGATAAATATTAAACAGCAGGTCGTCACGATAACGGGCGGCATAGTTGAGCGTGGCGTAATTCAACGAAACTGAGTAGTCAATAGATTGCTTGAAATACCATTTTTGAGGCGTAATCGGAAAAGGCGTAGCTCCGTTGGGAATCAGGCGGTTAGGCACTAATGGCACTTCTGAAGGTGTTGGATTGCCAATAATTTCGGTTAACAAACCTATCATGTTGTGAAAGTGCGTGGTTGTACGTAAGCCACCATTGTACCAAGTTGAAAAAACCGAACCACTCAAGCGAGTAAAACCTGGCTTATTTTCGGCATTGAGGCGGTTGACCATGGCCGCACCGAGGGCATCAATACCCGTAATCATCAGTGGGTCAAACACATAGTTGAAAGGATCACGGTAAGGAGGCCCCGCTACAATTGAACCCGGAGGGCCTGCTTGGTGGTGATTGTACATGATTTGCGGAATCCATTCAACAAACAACTGGCGAGCAATGTTTTGCGACTCTTTGAGGTGCAGCATAAAAAAGTCTCGGTTGTTGTCGTGACCAGCGTATTTTTCATACAGTTTTGGCAGGTTGTTGAGCGAACGTTTTTCGGGTTTAGGCTCACGCATGTACCAGTTGCCCACCAACTCGTGGCCGTCTGGGTTGGCGTGCGTAAACAGAATCACTACGTCGTTCAAAATCCGCATTGTTTCGGGGTCTTTGCGGCTTATCATTTGCCAAGCAGTTTCTATAAGTTGCATCGTACCCACGGTTTCGGTGCTGTGCAAGCCGCCATCAATCCACACTACGGCCTTGCCTTCGGCAGCAAGCGCACGGGCTTGGTCGTCGGTAAGTCCCTCAGCACGAGCCAACTGCTGCGAAATTTGCTGATAGCGAGCTAATTTTTTGTGGTTTTCGGGCGATGTCACAATCATCATATACTGATGCCGGCCTTCTTCGGTGAGGCCAATATCAACCAATTTGACCCTGTCTGAAGTTGCCAACTTCTTGAAATAAGCTTCCGTTTGGGTGTAGTTAGAGAGGTGATAGTCGTCACCAATGTTAAACCCAAAATGCTCTTTGGGCGAAGGGATGCTTTGGGCGTAGCTAAGTTGATAACCCAGCAGCCCCACCAATGCAAATACTTGTATAAGTTTGCGCATAGTTGTAGTTAAGGTGAATTAAGATGAAATGTCTCGAAAAGGTACGAGTAATTGGGCATAAACACTACGCCTAAACGCTAAAAAGCAAAAATGTATCTACCAAATGCTTGATTGATAATGGCTTGAAAAAAGATAAGGCACGATGGCTTAAAGTCTATATAAGAATAGTTGAAAATGGTTCAACACAAAGTATTTGGTGAGAACCCAGCCCACCGAGGAGGGGAATCATTACGCTAAGCACACACTAAGTTTTGTAACAGTTAGTCTTTTTTACCCTTAAATGTTGCAAAAATGGCCATTGCGTGTCCATGTCCCAATTCAAATTCTTCTTTTAGCCAATTTGTTATTTCTGTGGCTTTTACCGTTTTTAAAAGTTGCCCGTTTTGCAAAAAACCTTTTTCTTCTGCCAGTTTTTTGAAGTCTTCTGGACTTTTGCCTGTCTTGGCTTTAATGTTGTCTATGTAAGCTTGAAATGACATAACTTCTTGATTTGTTTTATTTGGCAGCAATAACCCAATCTTGAACAATTCTGGTCAAATCTGATTTGCCGTGCTCAATATCTTGAATATGTTTGAAAGTTGCTACTGCCCTGTTGTTTTCTTTCCAAACCAACAGCCCCGAATCGTCTTTTATCAACTTTTCTTTGGGTTGTTCTTTAACCTTTACTCCACAATGAAAAATCAACTGAACCTGTTTTGGAGGCTGAATTCTCATTGTTATTCTGTCTTCTTTATCGAAACAGTAATTGGGGCCATTCCATTTTATGTTCTCTGTTAGTGTGGCATCAGCATTTAAAATTGCCTGGCGTAGCAGTTCAATTTCTGATCTTAAAGGATGGTTCAGGTTATCCAAAAACTTGGTTACCTCATTATTTGCGTTTATATGCTGTTCTGGCATAATACTTTCTCTTTACTAATTGTACTTAAATATTGCCCAACATTCTCGGTTACATTATTTTATGAGTTAGTAATCTCCCAGACAAAGTGAGAATCTGGCTTCATAAAAGTACTGACGTTGGGGGTAAAACGCAATATTTAATCGTATTAAAACTGAACCGCAATCAAAACAAGTCTAAATCTCGGTATTTAATGTGGTTAGTCACTAAATTTTCATCGTAGATTGTATTACTTAACCTAAGTCAACGAGGTTGGCGAAACGGAGATCTACTTTTGTGCTATCAATTAATCAACAAAATCAAATGATAGACTCTAACAAATTAGCCTCACGAACTTTTGGAATCGCCTTTCTTATAGGATACCTCTCTTATGGAGTGGGTTTTGCACTTGTAAACACCATCTTAAACGCTCCGGGTGGCCTTGATACTATTTATGCCTCTAAAAATCAAGTGATTTTTGAAGCAGCAATCATGATGGCAGTTTTTGCCACTATCAATATCGGATTAGGGATAATAATGACCCCACTGCTAAAACCCTTTAACAAAACATTGACTTATGGCTATTTAAGTGCAGCAATTGTATCTACGGTATTGCTTATTGTCGGAGCCATTTTCATACTATTATTAGTTCCATTAAGTGAAGCGTTTGTAAAAGCAGGTTCTGCCGATACCAACTATTTTGAGACCTTGAGTATTCTTTGCAAAAGAGCAAACTTCTTTGCTTATCAAATTGGCATGGTGATTTGGGGCTTGGGCGGACTAATGTTTTGTTACTTGTTATACCTGTCAAAGTTTGTTCCTCAATGGATGTCTGTATGGGGCTTTATTGCTTATGTAATTTTTATTTCAGGTGCTTTTTTTGCCCTTTTTGGCTATAACATTGATATTATTTTGGATATTCCCGGAGGTTTATTTGAGATATTCCTTAGTTTTTGGTTAATAATAAAAGGGTTTAATCGTACAGTTGCAGGAGCGTCTAAATAGTATTACCCACTCAACTACAATGAAAATGTTTTTAAACGCCGAAAATAAAATCAGAGGTATCTGGTGGCTTGCAATATTCTTTATCATACTTGCTTCGTTCCTGTTTTGCCTCATTATGTTGGCTGACCGCTTTTCGTTTGAAGTCACAATGATGCATCAGCTCGTACTGATTTCAGTTGTTTCATTCATTTGTCAAATGCTAAGGCGTACACCAATGAGCGATTTAACAGGAAATTTAGATTTTCTTTGGCTCAAACAACTCTGTATTGGGCTAATACTTGGTGCTGCGCTCATGATTTTGCCCGTTTTACTTTTGACAATTTTGGGTTATATCAATTGGCAAGTAAATCTATTTTCCTTTTCAACAATCTCGTCTGGCTTTACAATATTCATTGTGGCCGCTACTGCCGAAGAGTTGTTATTCAGAGGGTTTATGTTTCAGAGGCTTATTCAGTCTTTTGGCAAATGGCCAGCTCAATTATTGATAGCCGGACTGTTTTTATTAACCCATATTAATAATCCAGGCATGACCGGGATAATAAAAAAATTGGCTTCGATTAACATTTTTATTGCCTCTATTATGTTTGGTATGGCTTACTTAAAGACCAAAAGTTTAGCCATGCCTTTGGGCCTACATTTTATGGCAAATTTTATGCAAGGCACAGTACTTGGCTTTGGTGTGAGTGGAGATAAAGAGCCAAGTTTACTAAAACCAATATTCCATAATGCTCCTTTGTGGCTTAGTGGTGGAGATTTTGGAATAGAAGCAAGCACCTTAGGGTTATGCTTTGTGATGGTGATTACGCTATTGATTTATTTTTGGAACCCTTCAAAAGCTAAAACAGTCTTAGGTTAATTGAAGTCTTTCCCCTTCTAAAAAAAGAAAGCAACCACAATTGCTACATTGTGCCATTTAGCATAATTCTTTTTCTTATTCTGCTTAAAGATTCTGGCTTAACACCTATATAGCTTGCTAATTGGTATTGTGGGATTCTTTGAAACAAATCGGGCCTTGATTTTAATAACTTCAGATAGCGTTGTTCGGGTGAATCGGTAAGAAAACAGGTCAATAAATTTTTATGTCGGGCAAAATCAGCTTCTACAATTGCTCGTGATATTGTTTCAAACCTTGGAAATTTCTTGAACATTTCCTGAGCTTGCTGCTCATTACCAATGCTAACGGTAGTATCCTCCACACAAACCAGGTTATGTGCTGTAACGTTTTGCGAACCAAAGCTATTAAGCGAAATTACCCATTGCTCTTCTGTGAAAAAATTAGTCGTTTTTTCTTCACCGTCCAGCACAATATATTCCCTAACACAACCTTCCAGAATAAAGTAGGTGTCAACCGACATTTGACCTTCTTTCAACAAAAAAGCACCTTTCTTAAAAGTTTTAATGCACATATTCTCCATAATAGCATTCGACTCCTCTTCGGAAAGAGGCGATATTCTGGAAAAATAATTTACAAATTTGTTTTTCAAGCGAAGGTATTTTTTATGTAAATCACTGATAGACAAAGAAATACGTCTGCCCGTTTGATTCTTTCATTTCGGTCGGCAATCCCAAGTCATTGTATTTGAGTGTTCGGGTGTAGTTGCCTTGCGGCCAAGTGGTTTTAATGATATTGTTGGGACTTTTGTTGTAAGGACTAATCCAACTTGGTTTCTGGTTCATCACATAAAAAGGATTGATTTTGTCGTCGTATTCATACTGTGTGATGTAGCCGCTGTAATCGCTTGTTTCGGTGATATTTCCCTTTGCATCGTACTTGAAGGTAGCTGTGAGTGGGTTTGTTCCTCCGTACAAAATCAACTTTTCAACTTGCCCTTTGGTATTGTAAATGTACTCGGTGTAAGATTTTTGACGGGTTACTTTCACGAGCCGATTTTGTGAGTCGTACTCAAATGTTTCTTCTGATTGGTCTCCGGGCGAGGCGGGGTCGCATATAGCTGTTGTGCTGGAATAAATTCCCCGCAACACACTTTTTAGCTTGGTAAGTTTGGTACCTTGGTAGCTATAAAAGAACTCATCGGCTGGGTTTTTCTCGCAAAATCCGAAGCGGTTTTCCTTAATGAGCAAAGTGCCACTGTACTCAAATGTTTGGTCAGGCTTGCCATTTACGGTGATTTGGCGTAGCAATGTGCCATTGCCAGCCAGTTCAATAGGCTCTTTTTTGCAACTCCATAAGGCAGTTAATAAGCTTAAAACGATGATCTTTTTCATAGGCTTGACATTGTTTTCTTAGGGCATTAAAGTTAGTGACTTTTTTGCAAAAAGTATTCAAATGACTGATTCTCTGCGGAATCACCTGCTTTGCTTCGTTGATTAGGGTGTTTTGTTTAACTTACTCCCCCATCCACGACTTCAATATGGCTGCTTGCAAGGCAGTTGGGTTTTCTATTTTGGTTATTGTAAATTTTTGAGTGTTTGCTTTTTCCTTCGATTCAACAAGCTGTTTCTCCAATTTTAGCCCTGCGTAAGCTAAATATTTGGCGTAGTCAACTTCTTTGGTTGTGTAAACGTACTCCAATACGCCTGTTAGGGGCGTTCCAGTTACTTGCTCACAGGCAGCCTGAAACTCAGCTTCAGTAAATCCTCGGCCTTCTTGTTTGTAATATTTCCAGTATAGCATCCGCATCACATCATCAAGCGATTTTTTGTTTTGTGTGGCATTCCTGATTTCAAAATCCAAGAGCATCCCCACAAGTGGTCCTTTGTCATAATACGAAATAGATTTGCCGGGTTCATTGCCCTGCGTTCCGAACGGCCCATCACTCCAAGTGCTGTAACTTGCCTGCTGCAACGACTGATAAAACCTGCCAGGGTTATTCTCAACGGCATTCAGGTTGCTCTCAAAGTTTGAGAATAAGGTTGTAGGGCTTGTCAGTCCGGCTCTTTTCACAATTAAATACTCGTAATACACCGTCAAACCCTCGCTAATCCACAGCAGATTGGTTCTATTGCCTCTGTCGTAATCAAAGGGGCCAAGTTCAACTGGTCTAATCCGTTTTACATTGTAATGATGGAAGTACTCATGGGCAATAAAATTCATCATTCGGTTCATGGCATCGGGTTTATTCAGTCCAGTACCTTCAAAACTGATGGTCGTATTGTTTAAGTGTTCGATACCGCCCCTGCCTGGGCCAATACCAATAAACGTATATTGTTTGTAGGGGATGTCGCCCATCACGGCGGTTGCCGCTTCAACTATTTTTTGGAGGTTACTCATAAAAAGATGATGGTCAAAATCCCCCATCTTGTAACCGATGAACCGATGTTCTATTCCTTTGACCTTGAATGATGGTAGCTCTTGAAGTTTTCCGATCAGGATTGGGCAATCGTAAAGGATGTCAAAATCAGGTGCTGTAAATTCGTTTGACTTGCCTATGACTGGCTCTAAACCCGTTGCAATTGTCCACGCTTTGTTGAATGAAAGACTCACCGATACGGGGATTTTGAGGTGGTCTTTGATGTACAGAAATGTGTTTTCGGGTACAATGTAAGCACGTGCGCTGTCCACATAGCTGTTCGCTACAAATTGTCTTTGGGTTCTGATGGTATATTTCACAACAAATGGCTTGTTTTTGATGCCCGAAACAACCCACGTATTGGTATTTATTTTTTCAATCGGTATGCTTTTTCCTTTGGCATCTTGCGCCAATATATTTTCAACCGACTTTGCGTAATCAATTAACTGATAATAACCCGGCATCCACTTTGGCATTTTTAGCTGAATGGTATCTTGCGCCCACTTGCTGCAACGAAGCTCAACATCGTAGGTATGGCTGGCAGGTTCAGGAATCGAAACGGCATACTGCAAAAGCGGGGTTTCTTTTTGCGAAAAAACGGGGGTAGTACCAACCCAAAATATAATGAACAATAAAAGCAGCTTGTATTTTCTGTAATATGGCTGCAAAGGCTTGCTAAAAACCCACAAGCTAAGTTGAGGATGTCGGTGTAGGGGAATTCTGTCCATTTGATGTATTTTTTGTAAAATTGCCACTAACGTAATTCTTTGAAAACATACACTACACAATGATACTTAAAAAATATGATTATTTAGGCACATTAAGGTCTTTCACTTTAGAATAGCTCATGGTCTGACAGCATGTCTGACCTGCACCCAAGTATTTACGAATCAGATGGGGTCGCCTTTAGATTTGTATGATTGAACAAAACAAAGAAACCCGTAAGTTTACTTACTGGCTGTTAAGCAGGGTATAAGCACTTTATGGGGTCGCATGGGTAGAACCCAATCTGGGATTTAATCTTATACCCTGTTTT
>JBGAVQ010000183.1:0-11521 GCA_044228045.1 Spirosomataceae bacterium | reverse complement strand
AACGCAACTACTTTTGCTCTCAAACTATGTAGTAGTGGACGCTTATTTTGCCAAGTACAACTTTGTTAATGAGTTGAATAATAATAAGTTAAAAGACAATACTCGGCTAAGAGAAGATGCCGCTCTTTTGAATATATATCAAGGTAAAGCAACTAAAAAGCGAGGCAGACCTACCAAATATGATGGCAAGGTAAATTTGAAAGACTTGGATATGAGACACTTTTCATGTTTTGAAGTCTGTAAATCTCACAAAGCATTCGAGGCTGTGGTTTTTAGCAAATCACTCAAACGCTCGCTCAAAGTTGTTGTCGTTCATAATCTCAAAGACCAGAACACGATAAAGTCTGTCAAAATATTTGCCTGCACAGATACTTCTTTGGAAGGGTTCAAAGTTTGGAAATATTACAAGCTACGTTTCCAACAGGAGTTTTTATTCCGTGATGGTAAGCAGTTTCTGGGGCTAAATCATTGCCAATCTCGACAAAAAGATAGGCTTTGCTTCCATTTCAATTTTTGCCTTACCATGATTTCAATCGCCAAAGTTATACATTGGCTAAGTATTCCAATTCAATTGAGACCGCCCTTTTCTATTCAGGACATTAAAACGCAATACGTCAATGAACACTTACTTGATAAATTTATTATTGGTCTGGGAATTTGCTCCGAAACCACAAAAAAATCAGACAATTATCGAAATCTAATCAATTACTCCAAAATCGCCGCTTGATTCTTAGCGGACTATTGATTCAGAACACAATTATCAAAAAAAAAATACTTTCTTAACCTATTCATTGTGAGAACGATAAGTGCTGGGAAAATAAAATTGGTAGTTTTTTTTAGAGAAATAGTTGCGAATATAAGCGTGAATGCGCTATATTTGCACTCCGTAAGCGAAAAAATGGCATGGAGAGATGCCTGAGAGGCCGAAAGGAGCAGTTTGCTAAACTGTCGTACGTGTTAAAGCGTACCGAGGGTTCGAATCCCTCTCTCTCCGCAGAAATAGGGAAGTAGCGCAGTCCGGTAGCGCATCTGGTTTGGGACCAGAGGGTCGCAGGTTCGAATCCTGTCTTCCCTACGTTTCATAAGGTAATTAGTTTAATTGGGTAAATTAGGTACATATTTTTACCTATTTCTCTCTTAATCTAATTACCTTTTTTTCTGGGTCCTATAGCTCAGCTGGATAGAGCAACAGATTTCTAATCTGTAGGTCTTTGGTTCGAATCCAAATGGGATCACAAAAAGGGTCTGTTAATCCATTGATTAACAGACCCTTTTACTTTTTTAAACTTTATTGACAAATCAAGGGACTAATTCTTCCTTAGTTGGATTCTGGCGCTTCTGTGAATTCGTGCCACGATTAGTTCGTTGCTTTAGTCCATGACAAATACCTAAGTAAACTGTAAAAAGTGCACATAAGAGAAGTAACGATTCTGTATTGTCCAAATGGTCGTCCAGCAACAAAAAAAGCGAAGTTACAACTCCTGAAAAAATACATAGAATAAAAGATGCTTGAAAATGACTTAACCCCAAATCAACCAAAATATGGTGAAGGTGATTGCGGTCTCCTACAAAAGGCGAAGATCGGTTCATAATGCGAATGCTAAATACCCGAAGTGTATCAAAAATAGGTACAATCAAAATAACTATAGCCAAGATTGGTGCACTGAAATAAGCATTAGGGTCGAAACGTGAGGTGACATTCAAATGAACAAACTGAATGGCAAAAACAGTAAGGATAAATCCGACAATAAGAGAGCCGGTATCGCCCATAAAAATTTTACTCGTTCTTGAAAAATTGAAACGTAGAAAGCCTAACAACGCACCCGATAAAGAGGAAGCCAAGCAAGCTAATGCGTATTGTTCATTAAGATAGAACCAAGCACCAAACATCACGCTGGCAAACATACCAATGCCCCCTGCAAGCCCATCTATGCCATCAATGAGGTTAATGGCGTTGATAAGGGCAATAAAAACAAAAATGGTTAAGAAAAAACTGGGGATATAAGAGATTTGGTAGATGCCAAAGATGCCAAAAAAATTGTCTAAGCGTAGGTCAGCCCCAACTACTAACAATGCTGCTGAAACAATTTGAAAAATCATTTTTTTTGTAGGAGAAAGTACCAAAATGTCATCTTTGACCCCTAAAAAGAACAAAACCACCAAGCCGACTATCGAAAGGTTGATTAAGATACCCCCGTCTGGATTTTCCCATAAAAAATAGCCTATCAAGATAGATGCAAAAATAGCAACCCCGCCTAATGTAGGAGTGCGATTTGAATGAGAACTACGCTCACCTGGCTCGTCCATCAAGTTTTTGAGGCGAGAAATGTTGATAATGACCGGAATGGATTCAACGGACATCAAAAAGGCGACCAGTCCAGAAATAACTAATTGAACAAGCCGATCTGAGAGTAAGTTTTGTAGAAATTCAATCATTAACAAATATTTTCAAACAAGCTTGAGATATTGATTTTATAGGTGGTTGGGTAAATATAACCACTAAATACTAAAATAATGTTGATTACTCCAAAACTAAGACGGACAATTTTATTAAACGGTCACATCTTTATTAAAGAATTGTGAAATTTTGCGAAGTGGCTTAAACCAGAGGGTGTAGAAAAAAGGTTTCAATCCATTGATATCCCACGCACGCCTGTCAGCTTGATTGGCTTTTAACCGGTTTAGTAAACTGGCGTTGCTTACACCACCTTCTCGCATTTTGATAATGATGTCGGGCAAGTATGCAACCCTGATACCGTGTTTGTGAATAAACCGAAGCATCAACTCATAGTCGGCAGCACTTCCCATGTCTAATCGGAAATCTCCGTATTGCTGATAAACCGATTTTTCTACAAAAAAAGTTGGGTGTGGTGGCATCCACCCTAACAAGAAGTCACCATCGTGGTATTTTGTAGATTTCCAGTATCGAGTTACTTGTTGTAAACCAAAGTCCATATAGACCAAATCGGCGTAAACGGCTTGCGCTTTGGTGAGTTTAAATTGATTGACTATATGCTCAATAGCATGTCTGTGAGCATATACATCATCAGCGTTCAATATCCCAATGATGTCACCAGTAGCTAAGGCAATACCTTTGTTCATGGCATCGTAGATACCTCGGTCTGGTTCCGAAAGGAAGGTATGAATCTGGTCTTGAAACTGGTTTATTTTTTCTACTGTCCCATCGGTAGAGCCACCATCAATTATAATATATTCAATGTCGGCATAGGATTGACCCAACACCGATTGTATGCAGGCCTCCACAGTAGAGACGGCTCTATAACATACGGTAATAATGCTGACTTTCACCTTTTTATGTTGATATTCTTTGGACAATATTGAAGTGGAAAGGTTTATTTTTACACCCTCGGTTTGGCTTCATGAATGTTGCGTTCACGAACCAACCTGGCGGGATTTCCTTGATAGACATGGTATGCCAACAGGTTTTTGGTCGCAACCGAATTAACCGAAAGTACCGAATGGCTGGCACAAGTAACTCCGGGACAAACAACAGACATTGCACCAATCCAAACGCCTTCTTCTAATATAATTGATTTGGTTTGAAGGTCAAAACTGACTAAAGAATAATCATGATTGCCGGTCAATAGCATAGCTCCTTGTGATATACATACATTTGACCCAATGGTTACTTCAATCAAATTATCAATCCAAACCTGTTCACCAATCCAAGTATTGTCTCCAATGGTCAGATACCAAGGATATTTGATATTGACCATTGGTTTTATCATTACATTTTTGCCGATTTTAGCACCAAAAATTCTCAACACAAACTGTTTAAACCAAACAGGCCACGGAAAATAAGTGTGAATAATTAGCGAATTGACCATAAACCACAAAGCAATCAAAACTTGATTGCCAGGTTTGAACCAACTATTGTTGAATTGGGAAAGGTCAGTTTTGAGCATTGAGATTCTTATCGTACTCTGATTTGAAAAAGGAGATGATGGCGGATTTTTGCTTACCTGCTTTCAAATATACTTCAAAAATTTTGGCATCTACCAGAAAACGATACCAAAAACCTTGTAAAAAATGCCAAATAAGACCTTTTTTGCCATCTAAAAATCCTAATTTAAAAAAATACCGATATAAAAAATAGATAAAAGGGCGAGAGAATAGTGGGAGCGATGCGTATTTTATCTTGAAAAACCTTGTTCGTTGTTCTTGTGTTCCCCAAAAGCGTGGCTCAACAATTTCTGCATTGGAGAAATTGTAACGAATATTTAATAGGTCAATGGCTTCTCTGATGGCATAATTGTTGTGTTTGGTAGTCCACCAAGTGAGGTTGTTGAGGTTATGATCCACCAAATCATGCTTTAATTCTATAGTGTTGCCGCTAAAAACCTTGATGTGTTCATCCATCCAACTTTCTTCGCAGATTCCCATTCCGTTTCGCCAGATTCTTAGTAGCCATATAGGGTAATAACCACCTCTCCGAATCCATTTGTCCATAAATACTACCCTTCGCTTTACATAAAGTCCGCTTATTTCGGCAGGTAGTGAAGTCAGTTTCTGGTTGATTTCGTTGGCTAATTCAGGCAATAAATATTCATCGGCATCCATTCGCATGAGCCAACAGGTATTGAAAGGATTATGATTGATGCCAAAATTGAACTGTTTAGCGTAATTAACCCACGGATTTGACGCAACCGCTGCCCCGAGTGATTGTGCTATTTGAATTGTATTGTCTGTGGAACCAGAATCTACTATAAAAATGTGATTTGTAACGGGCAATAGGCTTCGGATACATCGCTCAATGTGCTTGGCTTCGTTGAAGGTTAGAATAATAACAGATATATCTTGTGCCATAACTCCCTGTAATCATCGTTTTAGTTGTCGTTTGAACCTTCCCAACACCGCCGACATCAATAAGGTATCCCTAAGTGCTTGTCTTACAATTTTCCAAGAAGCCCCCTTGCTAACACCTGCTTCTCTTGGAACATACTTTGACGGAACTTCGATGAGCTTTTGACCTGCAATCAGCAACTTTGCACAGATTTCGCTTTCTATCTGTTCGGTTTTATAAATTTTTACCCAGTTTACATCTTTAATATCAAAACCAAGTAACCACTTGTTAACCACCTTATTGGCATACGAAAGAGCATTGCGAGCTAAGGTGTAAGTTGTATTTTCTTTACGGAAAAACGACACAAAACTTCCCGGTGTCACCTGAGCAAATGCGAGTAACTCAGTTACATCAAACTGACCATCGGCAGGAACAGCGCATACGTTTTCGTATTTAACATTGAAATAACCTGTTCGTAATGCATGGCCAATGCCCTGATTTTCGGGGTGGAAAATGTAACGAACTTTTTCGGATGTTTTTTCAACTCGTATTATTTCTTCACGAGAACCGTCGGTACTACCGTCATCTACTAAAAGAATCTCGTAACTATCGGCAATTGTTTGAAGTACATCCAATACCTTTTGGGTGACTTTTGCTACTGTTTCTACTTCGTTAAAACAAAAGATGACGATACTCCAACTTTGTTTTTCTTCCATGCTATTGGACTCCGTATTGGTTAATCACCTTGATCGTATAAGATACTTCTTCATCTGTCAATTCAGGAAACATTGGCAACGATGCACATTGGCTTGCTAAAAGTTCTGAATTGGGAAAATCGCCAAGTTGATAGCCTAAATGCGAATATGCTTTTTGTAAATGGCAAGGCACTGGGTAATGCAAGCCAGCAAAAATTCCGTTTACTTTGAGATATTCCATAAAGCCATCTCGGTCTGGAGTAGTTACAACAAACAGATGGTAAATAGAATCAGCCCCTGCTGGCTGGGTTTGTAGTGTAATCTTTGAATTACTGATTTCGGTTTGATACCGATGTGCAATTTCTTTCCGGCGAGCATTCCAAGCATCCAATTTGGCAAGTTTAATGCTCAAAATAGCACCTTGAAGTCCATCCATGCGATAATTATAACCAATTTCGTCGTGGTAATACCGAACCATCATACCATGATTGCGGAGGCTCAATATGTGCTTATAGTATTCTTGATTATTGGTGGTTAGCCCACCAGCTTCGCCAAAAGCACCTAAATTTTTCCCTGGATAAAAACTAAAACAGGCCAATTCACCAAAGCCCCCAACCCGTTGCCCTTTGTAGTTAGCTCCTTGCGCCTGCGCTGCATCTTCTACAAAAAACAAGTTGTGTTTTTGTGCAATTGCTTTGATGGCATCTATGTCACAAGGCTGCCCGTAGAGGTGAACTCCAATGATAGCCTTTGTTTTAGACGTTATTTTTTCTTCTATTTTATGCGGGTCAAGTTGCCAGGTATCAGCAGTGCAATCCACAAAAACAGGGATAGCCCCTACATACGACACACCCCAAGCCGTGGCAATAAAGGTATTGGCAGGTACTATTACTTCGTCGCCAGGCCCAATACCAAGTGCCAGCATGGCCAAATGAAGGGCGGTGGTTCCATTGTTGCAACCAATGGCATACTGTGTTTGGCAAAAAGCAGCAAAATCTTTCTCAAATTGCTCAACAAATGGCCCGCCCGAAAAGGCAGTTTGGTCAAAAACTTGTTCAGTAACTGCCAATACTTCTGATTTGATTTGCAGATACTGACGTTTTAAGTCGAGACAAGGGATGTGCGGTGGGTTCAATTTTTAGTAATGATTGATGAAAAGATTTGATAATCAATTATTTATTGAATACTACGGACTATTTTGGCAGGATTTCCAGCCACAATAGTTCGAGGGAGTACATCTTTGGTTACTACTGAGCCTGCTCCAATAATCGCCCCTTCGCCAATGGTGATACCACACAAAATGGTCACACTTGAACCAATGGATGCTCCTGTTTTGATGCGAGTTTCTTCAAGTGACCAGTCAGCGTCGGTTTGAAGCGATCCGTCTTCGTTAGTTGCTCTTGGAAATCTGTCGTTAATAAAGGTTACGTTGTGGCCAACAAAAACATTATCTTCAATATGTACGCCTTCACAAATGAAGCTGTGACTTGATATTTTACAGTTTTTACCGATACTGGCACCTCGTTGAATTTCTACAAAAGTACCAATTTTGCTACCATCGCCAATGCTACACCCATATAGGTTTACAAAATCGTATATTTTGACCCCTTCGCCGAGGGTTACATTATTGATGGATTGCTTGGGATTATTGATTGAGATTAGCTCCATGAGTGAGTAGTCTTGATTTGTAAGTAATTGAAAAACAAAAGGATATATGACTACGTGTAATTACCCGCATCTCATAAAACAATTTCTTTACCCCGTTGATTGATGGAGGTTTGGGCAGCTTCTAAAATTTTTACAACTTCTAAGCCCGCCATGCCATCTACTAAGGGTTTTCTTTGGTGAATGATGGCGTTCACAAAATCAGCTGCCATTTCGGAAAGGGCTTCTTTTTGGGCAATTTTTGGAATAAAAATATCACCTGTTCTGTAATCAACCAGCATTTTGTGTTTTTCTTCTTCTGATTTTACAGAATACCCGGTGTCGTAAATTTTTACTTTTTCAGTGGGTTCTACGTCGTCGTACAAGCACATTTTTTTGTCACCACCAATCAAAATACGCCTAATTTTGAGGGGAGAAATCCACGAACAGGCAAAATGAGCCATAAAGTCTGACTGATAATAAACACTCAAATAGGCTATGTTTTCGAGGCGATTCGCTGTATGTGACTGACCCGTAGCCACTACACTGACTGGTTTTTCTTCAATCAAATAGTTCAGAATAGAAATATCATGGGGTGCTAAATCCCAGATTACATTCACATCGGGTTGAAAAAGCCCCAGATTGATGCGAGTTGAGTCAAAATATTGAATAGTGCCTAACTCGCCAGTACTTACTAACTGCTTGATTTTCTGGACTGAGCCAGTAAATAAAAACGTATGGTCAATGGCAATTACAAGGTTTTTGGATGCTGCCAGCTCAATGAGTTCTGTGGCTTCGGCAGTAGAGGCTGTGAAAGGCTTTTCTACCAGTACGTGTTTGCCATGTAGGAGGGCTTGCTTAGCTAAGGGGTAATGTAAAAAGACAGGTGTGGCTATCACAATGGCATCTAAGTCATTATCATTCATCAAATCCACTACATTGGTAGTACCTCTTACAGCAGGATAGCTTTTTTGTGCAATTGCCAAACGTTCGGGGCGTTGGTCACACACATATTTGACGGTGCAGTTTGGTGTATTTGCAAAGTTTCGGAGTAAATTGATTCCCCAATAGCCATAACCAATAATGCCAACTTTTATCATAATTTAATGAAAAATAGATTGATAGAATTTTTGATTGAAATGAATATAACCGACGTACACTTTTTATACTTGGCGGTCAAATTGCCATGAACTACGTAGGAGATAAACCAAACAAGCTAATACAGAAACTTCTAACATATATTCAATACCATGAATGGGTACAAATAAGTCAGTTAAGTGATGAAACAAAGGCATATTGAGTCCCCACCAAATAGGAGGTTGTATCACCACAGCCAAATTGAACAAAAGCAAGATAACCCTTGTCTTTCTATTTGCTAAATCTATCAGCGAAAACAGTAAAGGCATCAAGAAAATAAAAGCATAATTGCTCAATGAACTTTGCTGTACTACCATCATCACGCCATACGTAAGCGTCCACATCAATGGCAAGAATCCTTCGTAAGTTGTAGTTTTTCGGAGTTTGAACGTTGCAAAAATAGTGATTACAAGGATGCTTAGTAGTCCAATCCAGTTTAAATATTTTGGACCAAGAGGAATAAGCCCATTGGTAAGTGGGTGGAGGATAGTCCAGATGTTGGGTGTGCGAGGGTCGTTGGCTTGCTGAATGGGTGATAAAAAGAGCAATTCACTATGATAGTACATGAATGCTAAGGTGGGGATTCCGATAATTAGTAATCCTAAAACAAACCTGATTTTGTGACGAACAAAGAAGAAAATAGCTGGTAAAATCAAAATAAACAAGGCTTTTGTTATAATTAGAGCCAGACCGAAAACAATACCCAACCATAATTCGTCTGACTTTTTTTGCCAAACCCACATACTTAACAGGCCAAAGCCCCACATCCAGATGTCTTCTTGTCCTCCGAGTACGGTTAATACAAAAGGAGCAGGGAGCAACAGGTACAACAAAGCTTTGTAAAGTGAATCTTGAGACTGCTTAAAACGGAATGTGAACCAAAGGATAATAATTTCTATAAGTAACATGAGTAATGCAATAGCTTTTGGCGAGTTCCAAACCAGCAGAGGTATTGCAGTTAAATAAGCAAATAGGGGTGAGTAGGCAGACTCGAAGTCACGATAGACAAATAATCCTTGCTTTGCAGAAGAGGCTGCATCATAAAACATGGGTACATCTGAGCGTGGAGATACATTAAACACCACATACACCACAAGGAAAGGCAAAATTCTTAATACAAACACCATCAACAAAAACCAAGCGGATTGATTTTGTTTTGTTAAGCTAAGCACTATGTACTTTTTGCTCACTACTATTAAAAAAATCAAGCAGAGCAATATTGAAAGCCCTATTTTGAGGGCAAGGACTGACATCATTTCTGAATAATTTTTTGATATTCTTCAATAAGTTGAGAGGCTACAATTTCAATGTCGTATCGTGACTTTACCAGTTCAAAGGCATTTTTGCGCAGTTGCTCACAATAGGCCTGGTCATCAAGCATTCGGGTTAAGCCTGCTGCAACAGAATCAACTGTTAAGTCAACTAAATGACCGGCTTGGGTTTCTCTGATTGTTTCTCCGAACCCAACCCTGTCCGAAAGCAAGGTTGGTAATTGTGCAGACATAGCTTCCAATACGGCAATAGAAAATCCTTCTGAATAGGAGGGGAGTGCAAATAGCGTAGCATCAGATAAAGCTGCTAATTTGAGTTCACCAGTGAGCATACCCAATAAGCGAATCTTATTTTCTAATTTATTTTTTGTGATAAATTCTTGACAGGTTGCCAAATAACCATCATCGGGTCCTGCCAGCAAAAGTAAACAGTTGTTACGTTGTTTAGCAACTTGTTCATACGCCGGCAACAACAAATCAAGTCCTTTTTTGATGTTGAGTCGGGCTAAGAACAAAATCAATTGCTGGTTGGCAGGAATTTGAAAATGATTCCGAAATGTGCCTTTTGTGGGCAAATGAGCAAAATCCGCCATTCGCATTCCGTTTGGAATGATGGCCACGTTTGGATGTTGATAACCCAAATACCGTGATAAGTCGGCTAATTCGTCGGTATTATTGATTTGTACTAAATCGGCCTGGGCCACAATACGACGTTGAAACAAAAACGAAAAGATTTTTTTCTTCCAATAACCATGACTTATGGCCCATCGGTCGAGCAAGCCATGAATTGTAATAACTTTGGCAGGCTTTGCTTTAATCAAAAAGGGTATCATTCCTGCAAAATGAAAAATACCATGCACATGAATCACGTCAAATTCATTGGCGTGTTGCTTTAACCACCGGTAAGCTTCTATCGAAAACTCAGGAAAAAAACGAGCAAACCAATCTCGCCGAACCGTCACAACAGTGGTTCCGTTGGGTGCTGGATAGACCTTATCTGTCGGCCAAATGGGGGTCAGAATGGTTACTTCGTGACCATGCGCAAGCTGAACTTGAGCATGGTCAAAAATGATTTTGGCTGGTCCACCAATAGCCCAGGTATAACCACATATATTGAGAATTTTCACCTACTTTACTTTTGATTGAAGTACCACTAACTCAAATCCATTTAACATAGACTTCGCTGCTACTGAGGGAGAAAACCCTTTGATAATTTGTTTAGATTGCGCTCCCATTTTTATCGTATTTACTTGGTTTTTAGTGAATTGAAGCATCAATTCTACCAATTTCTGTTCATTTGAAGGGTCAAATGTAAATCCATTTTGACCTTCTTTTACCAAATCTACTGCACAACCACATTGTGTAGATACTAAGACAGGCAACTCGCATATCATGGCTTCATTTACCACCAAACCCCAGGTTTCGGAGGTACTTGAAATCAAAAAAACATCTGATAGAGCCAGCCAATCCGGAATATGTTGCCAAGGTTGACTTCCCGCTAAATAAACGTTTTTTATCTGTTGCTCAGTTATTTGTTGCTTTAGCACACCAAGTAATTCTCCATCACCTACCATAATTAAACCCCAGTCTGGTGCATTTTCGCTCACTTTTTTAAATGCACTTAGTAAAAAAGGCAAGTTTTTTACTTCAACTAATCTTCCTACAAACACAAAGTTATGAGCAGCTAATGCAAGTTCTTGTTTGCGTTGTATTTTATGAAGTTTGGCTGACTGAAAACGCTCTTCAATAGCTTGATTATCAACTACTGCTGCGTTTTTAGTGAGGATTTTTTCTTCACTTACACCCAATTGAGTCATGTAAGCAGCCGCTTTAGTGCCAAAGCAAAAGAACCCATCATATTGTTTAACCAACCAACTTTTGAACTGTTCTTTGACTCCCCCACGTTGGTGATCCTGAGCCGTTGACTCATTGGATAAAACAACTGGAATCTCTCGTATTTTGCAATATAA
>JBGAVQ010000182.1:0-11564 GCA_044228045.1 Spirosomataceae bacterium | reverse complement strand
CGGTGGCGTTACGGCTGGCATTGATTTTGGGCTAACAGTAGTGTCTGAATTATTTGGCGAAGAAGTTGCCCAGCGCATCCAACTTTCTATTGAATACAATCCAGCACCGCCGTTTAATGCAGGTTCGCCCCATACTGCCCCTGCTTCTGCCGTAGCGTACTTCAGCGAGCAGTTTTCGGTACATCAAAAAAAAAGGAAGGAGATTATCGAAGGGATTTTGGCCTCCTAACCCTCCAAAATAATCCGTTGATTTAGACCTTCTTGGCTGGATTCCCAAATACCCTTGCGCCATCGGGTACATTTTCGATAACCACTGAGCCTGTGCCAACCATTGCACCTTCGCCAATGGTTACGCCAGCCACAATAATAGCCCCTGCGCCAACGAAAGCTTCGGCTTCTATTTTTGCACCTGCACCAATGATGCTACCAGCGCCAACCTGCACAAAATCAGCTAATTGAGCGGCGGTGTCAATAACAGCTCGGGCGTGGATTACGCAATGATTCCCAATTTTGGCATTGGGATTAACCACTACCCCAGCCCCAACCAAAGTGCCATGTGCTACGCTGGCATCGCTTGAAATAATGGCCGTATCATGAATGGCATTGACGGGCATCACGTGGCGGCGGTCTTTGAGGAGTTCGACCAAGTTTTGTCGCTCCATTAAGCCTTCGGCAGCTACAAATGCTTCACATTTTTTGCCGATTAGCTTGGTATAGCCTTCGTCGTCGGGGCTGCCAAGAATGGCTACTTCGCCAATTTCGGTGTTATGAAGTGCTTCGTTTTCGTCTAAAAAACCATAGACAATCACATTGTTTCGATTAAAAATATCGAGTGCGACTTTTCCTAAATTGCCAGCACCCAAGATAATGACGGGATTTTCCATCAGGTATTGTTTGTTAATTTTCTTGCTCACAGAATCCGCAGATTTTCACAGAAAGTGTTGATAGAGAGCCAGAAAATGGTTTTAAAACTTCCTTTTCAGGACAAAATTAGTTCCCAAATACACTCGTCGAACTTGTTCGTCGTTGGCGAGTTCTTCGGGAGTGCCGTACTTTAGGATTTTTCCTTCAAAAAGCAGATAGGCACGGTCGGTGATAGACAGTGTTTCGGTTACGTTGTGGTCGGTTATCAAAATACCGATGTTACGGAATTTTAGTTTGGCCACAATAGTCTGAATTTCTTCTACAGCAATGGGATCCACCCCAGCGAAGGGTTCGTCCAATAATATGAATTTGGGATCTACCGCCAAAGCACGGGCAATTTCGGTACGTCGCCGTTCGCCGCCAGATAGTACCATACCTTTATTTTTGCGTACGTGGGCAAGGCTAAATTCTTCTAATAATTCTTCTACTTTGTTTTTTTGTTCTGTTTTAGACAAGGTTGTCATTTCCAAAACAGCCAATAAGTTTTCTTCAACAGTTAATTGTCTAAAAACAGAAGCTTCTTGTGCCAAATATCCCAAGCCCAAGCGAGCACGCTTGTACATGGGCAGCGACGTAATATCCACGTTATCAATGTAAACTTTGCCACTATTGGGTTTTACCAAACCAACTGCCATGTAAAATGACGTGGTTTTGCCAGCTCCGTTTGGTCCCAGCAGTCCTACAATTTCGCCTTGCTCTACTTGGTAGCTAACATTGTCGTTCACCAAGCGTTGGCCATATTTTTTTACTAAATTTTCGGTTCTTAAAATCATGTTATTTGTTGGGGTGTGCTTCGTTATCTGTTACGAAGGCTCAACTTATTGACTGTTCTGACTTTGCTACTATACAGTTTGATACTGTCTTCCGACTTTATTGACTCCTCGACTTTTTCGACTTACTGACTCCTCGACTTTTCCGACTTACTAACTCCTCGACTTTTCCGACTTACTAACTCCTCGACTTTTCCGACTTACTGACTCCTCTACTTTTCCGACTTTATTGACTCCTCGACTTATGGACTTACCTTGATGTCTTTCAAATGCAATTGCAACGACCGCTTACCCTGAAACTCGTTGATTTCGATGTTGTAGCAAATATGAAACGCTTTGCCTTGCATCAATGGTTCATAAAACTCTGCCATTCCAAAGCCGATGGCTGAAAAAACAGGTGAATCGTCTTGGCAAACTTCTAATTTCAGGTGTTTTTCTTTCAAGATGCGTGGATAACCCCGTAGCCGTACGTTTTCAGAAACAAATACAGGAGTCATGTTGCCTGGGCCAAAAGGTTGCATTTGGTTAATGATACTGAAAAATCGTTCTGTAATTTGCTTCAAGGGTATTCGCATATCCACCTCAATCATGGGCGAAAGCTGTTCGGGCAGAATCCTTTGCGAAACAATCTCCTCAAATTTTTTTTGAAAAGCCTTTACATTTTCTTCTTGGAGGGTAAGTCCAGCGGCAAAAGTATGCCCACCAAATTGCTCTAACAAATCAGAACAAGCTTCGATGGCATCGTACAAGTCAAAACCTGGCACAGAGCGAGCCGAACCCGCTACTTTTTTGTCCGACTTAGTTAAAATAATGGTCGGGCGGTGATATTTTTCAATACAACGACTCGCCACAATGCCAATAACCCCCTTATGCCAGTCGGGTCTGAAGAGTACAGTGGTTTTAGCATTTCGTAACCAAGCGTCTTCTTCAATCATAGTGAGGGCTTCTTGCGTAATGCGGGTGTCGTGCTCTCGCCTATCTACGTTATGCTTATTGATACCTACAGCAAAATCTATAGCATCTGTTTCATTATCGGCTAATAAGAGTGTAACGGCATCGTGGGCGTGCTTGATTCGCCCCGCAGCGTTTATGCGTGGCCCCAAGCCGAAGACCACGTTTGTAATATCCATTTCTCCCTGAAAACCTGCTATTTCTTTAAGTGCTTTTAATCCTGCACGGGGTGATGAATTGAGGTGCTTCAGCCCAAAATAAGCCATTGTGCGGTTTTCGCCTACAATAGGCACAATGTCAGCAGCGATGCTAACCACACCCAAGTCCAGGTAAGGAAATAGATACGTTTCTTCGTCAATGTCGTGGTGTTGGCAGTATGCTTGCAGTAATTTAAAGCCTACCCCACAGCCTGTTAGTTCTTTGAACGGGTACGGGCAGTCGGCACGCTTAGGATCGAGCACTGCTACTGCAGGTGGAAGCTCATCGCCTGGTCGGTGGTGGTCACAAATGATAAAGTCAATGCCCCATTCTTGGGCTTGCTTAACCAAGTTTATGGACTTAATGCCGCAGTCTAAGGTAATAATGAGCGTAAAATCATTGTCACGAGCGGTTTCAATGCCTTTGAGCGAAACCCCGTAGCCTTCGGTGTACCGGTCGGGGATATAAAAAATAAGATTAGGATAAATACGCCTCAAAAACCCATAAAACATGGCTACGGAGGTAGTGCCGTCCACGTCGTAATCCCCAAAAATCATAATATTTTCGCCCGTTTCAATCGCTTCTGTGAGTCGAGCAACTGCTTTGTCCATGTCTTTCATGAGCATGGGGTCGTGCAGGTGCGTAAGCGAGGGGCGAAAATACAGACGAGCCTCCTCAAAGTTGCTGATGCCTCTTTGCCAGAGTAAAGTAGCTAACAGCGTACTGATATTGAGGGAATTAGATAGTTGTTCTATCGTGTGGTTTTCCTCAGCAGTTTGGGGTAGGGGTTTGTCAATCCAGCGTTTTTCCATCGTTATGCAAAATAACGAAGAAAGCCCAATGAATGATAAGAATTAGGAATTTTTAAGAGAGAAAGGTGACAAATCTATTGTCTAAGCATTAGTTCTCAGCAACTAAAACCGTATTCATTACCTCTTCAATTGATACAGTTTTACCAAAACAACTCAATAATCGGAGTAACACACCTTCCACAACGGAGTCAGGGCAAGAGGCTCCGCAGGTGAGCATGATGGTAACAGAAGGTTGGGTTGGTATAAAGTGTTCGGTAACAACTTCTTCTTTAGTATGTAAATTAAAATGACGAATAAGTTGCTCCGAGAGAATTTTGGACTGAGATTCAATGAAATAAGTAGGTAGTTTGCGTTCGCATAGCTCTACTAAGTGCGAAGTGTTAGAACTGTTGTAACCACCCACTACCACAGCTAAGTCTGCGGGTTGTTCGAGCATACCATATACGGCACTTTGATTATCGTTGGTAGCGTAGCAGAGTGTATCACGGGTATCGGCAAAGCGGTCTGTTACAACCACTGGGCGATATTTCTCAATCATCACTTGGCGCAAATAGTCTGCAATCTCCTGTGTATCAGAGGCTAACATCGTAGTTTGATTCACCACTCCGATGCGTTCAAAATCACGAGCCACATCGAAACCCTCTGAATAATGACCCTTAAATTCTTCGTAAAATGCCTCTGCTGGTTGTTTGCCACTTATGTAATTTGCCAACTGTTTTGCTTCTTTCATATTGTTAATCACAACAGTCGGAGCATTTTGTTGGGCATGGCTAAATGTCGCACGGGTTTCTTCGTGGGTGGGTTTGCCATGAATAATAATGGTATAATCTTTTTGACCAATGGCTGCGGCCCGGTTCCATACTTTTTCAACAAAGGGACAGGTGGTATCGTATTGGTAGGCGTTAATGCCAATAGAGGCCAAATGAGCTTGGATTTCGAGCGTAGTACCAAAGGCTGGCACAATCACAATGTCTTCGGCATGAAGTTGGTTCCAGTCAATGAGTTGATTACCCCCAGTGTCCATCAAGAAACGAATGCCTTTTTCGTGTAAATCTCGGTTCACATCTGGGTTGTGAATCATCTCACTCAACAAAAAAATACGCTTGTTGGGGTTTTCGGCAATAGTACGATAAGCTATTTCCACAGCGTTTTCTACACCATAGCAAAAACCAAAATGTCTGGCTATTAAGAACTTAACTGGCCCAAAATCCAGCATCGTCGGCGCAAAGTCTCTTTTGAGTCGGTCTTTCTTCCGACGGAATTCTTTAATAGCACCAATAATGGGGCTTTTGTAAGCATCAGGTATCTGAAACGACTTCATCTTCTTGAATCGGACGGTTCGTTGGCTAATTTGTTCGTGGTCAACAGGAGTACTCATATCTATAACTATATTTCTCCCAAACAGTTTGCAAAGATAGACTAAAACTTTGTGGTACAGTAAAATTATCCATAAAAGAATCACCCAAAAATGACTCATAAAAATAAAAAACTAATTGGGAAAGTACAATTCTTAGGTTTAGTACTCTACTGATAATGACGCAGTTCGTAAATTGATATAGATAAAAAACACATTAGACTATTTAATAGTGAGTTCCTGCATTAGTGCTGACCATGGGTTAACACTTTGTTCTTGATGAGGGCAAATGAGGTATTAAACCTTTACACGGCTATTGTATTCTACAAAATAGTTAAAAATCAAGTTTGGGAGGTTTTGACTATGTAATATTTAACCCAAAACAAGAATAAATCAGCGAAGGAACTGACAAAAATCATCTTATAAAGAGACCTTTCAAACGTAATTTTGAGGCAACATTACACCCTGTTTTGATGAACCCTCTGATTTCAAAATACAATGTGGCTGGCCCACGATACACGAGTTATCCTACAGTACCGTTTTGGCAAACTGATATGTTTGGCGAACGTGCTTGGCTTTCATCTTTGGCTTCAACGTTTAGGCAAAGTAACACTACAACAGGCATTAGCCTTTATATCCATTTGCCGTATTGCGAAAGCTTGTGTACTTTTTGTGGTTGTAATAAGCGCATTACTAAAAATCACGAAGTAGAAGAACCCTACATTCAGGCGGTTTTGAAGGAATGGCAATTGTACTTAAACCAATTTTCGGAGAAACCACGCATTGCCGAAATTCATTTGGGTGGTGGAACACCCAGTTTTTTCAAGCCACAAATGCTCGAAATACTTATTAGTGGTATTTTGAAATATGCTGATTTGGCCGACGAAATAGAATTTAGTTTTGAAGGTCATCCGAATAATACTTCGTATCAACATTTGGCTACTTTATATGAATTAGGTTTCAGAAGGGTGAGTTTTGGTGTGCAAGACTATGACCCAATGGTGCAAAAGGCGATTCACAGAATACAACCCTTTGAAAATGTAAAACAAGTAACAGAATGGAGTCGAAAGATTGGTTATCAGTCTATTAGCCACGATTTGGTATATGGCTTACCTTTTCAAAAAACGGCTTCTATCTCAGATACAGTAGCCAAAACACTCGAATTGCAGCCCGACCGCTTGGCGTTTTATTCTTATGCTCATGTACCTTGGCTAAAAGGAAACGGACAGCGAGGCTTTAAAGACGAAGATTTGCCATCGGCAGAGCTAAAGCGTGAATTGTATGAAACAGGTAGAACTCTTTTTGAAAAAAACGGCTATTCAGAAATTGGGATGGATCACTTTGCTTTGCCGCAAGACTCGCTCTACAAAGCCATGCAAGGGGGCACACTCAATAGAAACTTTATGGGCTATACCACTACCCAAACAAAGGTGCTTTTGGGTTTAGGAGTTTCGTCTATTAGTGACTCGTGGACAGGGTTTTCACAGAATACTAAAAATATAGATGAATATATTAACTTACTGAAAAACAATCAATTACCTATTAGCAAAGGGCATATTCTGACAGATGAAGACATCAAGATGCGACAACAGATATTGAACATTATGTGCCAACTATCCACTACCTGGCAACACGACGATTTTAGTGATGAAGAAAACGTAATGTTATACGAAAAATTAGACGGTTTCAAGCAAGATGGGCTGCTGAGTTTTACAGACAATTCACTGATTGTAAACCCCGAAGGCAAGCCATTTATCAGAAATATCTGTATGGCTTTCGATAAAAGAATGTTGCGAGAACAACTTTCAGGGCAGCTATTCTCGCAAACGGTTTGATGCTTATTTGACTACCAATTTGCCTAACTTATGGTAAAATGGAGTTTTACTACTTTCATTTTTGGGTTGATATTTTCCTTGTACAATCGGAAAATACATGACTCTTCTTCGAGATTTTTCGCCTGTAAATGGGCAAACCTCTACTCGGTGCCAAAGGTCTCCGTCATGCACGGTCAAATCCCCAGCTTCAATGTTGAGTCCTACTTCGTTTTTGTCAGGCTTATGGTCAATAAACTGTTTTTTCAAGAACAGTACTTTGAGTTTATTCAAATTGTGCGTTCCAGGCAGTACACGTAAGCCACCGTTTTGGACGGGGCAATCGTCTAAATGAGTGCCTACATTGAGCATTTTTAAGATTTTTTGTCCCAAAAACAAATCTCTTGGGCTGTCGGTATGCCAACCCATTTGCGAAAATTTACTGTTTTCGGCATTCACATAATGGTTAAACACCAAACCATCTTTTTCGTTTTCGCCGATGCGATTATTATTTTCGGGTATCAACTTGAGTAAAGCCTTTAATCGTGGATCTTGTAAATATTCGTGCAGCATAGCACTATGCTGCGACAAAAAACACAAGCGCTGAATCATGGGGGATCCCGTTTCATCTTTTCCAAATTTCAATGGAATACCATTCATTTTTTCAATACCCGAGGCAAGCCATTCTTGTTCTATGCGTTGCGCCTCTTTTTTGAAAGCCTCAACGGTATCTTTTGAAATAAAATGCTTGAAATGGATAAATCCATACAAGTCAAAATACGCTTTTTGTTCAGGAGTCAGTTGCTCTCCGAGCGTAAAGGTCTTTGCGTTAAAGTCCATGATAATCAAGATATTACATATATTTCAAGTCATTGTTGAGTTTTAACTTGATGATATGGAGTGCATTTAAAAATAGAATCACCGGGTATGTTGGGTCAAATTCGTGCCACTTAATACCAAAATTGGCCCTACCTCCTAATTTGTGGTGATTATTGTGATAAGACTCGCCCATCATCAAGAAATCAAACGGCAGTAAGTTCTTGGCAGTGTCATTCACTTTAAAATTGACATAGCCATATTTGTGGGCAAACCAATTGATAATAACACCATGCACAGGACCCATTAAATAGTGAATGGGCAACAATGCATATTGCCAAGGAGCAGTTGCAAATTTGATATAGAACAAGGTATATAAAACACCCCAGGCGATTCTTACCACCCAATTGTCACCCAATTTCTCAACGATACCATAGTAGGGCACTCCTTTCGAGAATTTTGCCTCAATGCCAGCACGGTCGTGTAGCACTGCATTGTAATAGTCTTTGGTTTTCCACATCATGTGGAACAAATTGTCTGAATAACTCGGTGAATGTGGGTCTTTTTCGGTATCGGCATAGGCATGGTGGAGGCGGTGCATAATGCCGTAAGCTTTGGGGCTTAAAAAAGACGAACCTTGTGTGAAAAACGTAACCCAATAGAAGAATTTCTCCCACCTCTTCGACATCGTAAACATCTGATGGGCTGCATAGCGATGCAAGAAAAATGTCTGAGAGAATAATGATAAATACCAGTGAAGTACAAAGAAAATTAAGATGGCCATAATTGTTTTTTTTGCAAAATTATGGCAAGAACAAAGTACAAAATATGATAAAAGTCAGTGTTGAAACTGAGGGGGTGGGTCAAACATCTACTCCTAAGTGATTCATGCGCAGAATTTCGTCCACATATTCACGGGTATTGCTTAGGCGAGGTACTTTGTGTTGGCCACCCAGTTTGTTGCGCCCTTTGAGCCAACGGTAAAAAGTTCCGGTAGGAACATGATGAAGAACCGGAAAACGAAGTACCATGTTTTTGTATCGCTTGGCATCGTAGTCCGAATTTATTTCTCTGATGGTACTATCTAATATCTCGGTAAAGTGCTGTAAGTCAGACGGCTCTTTCTTGAATTCAATGACCCACTCGTGGCTGCCAGCCCGGCCGCTGTCCATATAAACAGGGGCGGCGGTGTAGTCGGCTATTTCGGCACCAGTTGCTTCGCAGGCACGAGTAATACCCACTTCGGCGTTCTCGACAATGACTTCTTCGCCAAAAGCATTGATAAAATGCTTGGTTCGACCCGAAATCTTGATACGGTAAGGGTCTCGGCTCGTAAACCGAACGGTATCGCCAATTTTGTACCGCCACAAGCCTGCATTGGTCGAAATCACAAGGGCGTAGTTTTTACCCAGCTCTACTTCGCCCAATTGAAGGGTTTTGGGATGAGGTTGGTCGGCTTCTTCGGCTGGGATAAATTCATAAAAAACGCCATAGTCGAGCATCAAGAGCATCTCGTCAGTAAGGCTGAGGTCGTCTTGAAGCCCAAAAAATCCTTCGGATGCATTATAGACTTCGAGGTAGCGAACTGAACCAGAAGGGAAAATTTTATGACGAAACAACTCCCGATACGGCTGAAAAGCAACTGCTCCGTGGATGAATACTTCAAAATTTTCCCAGACTTCCAGCGCATTGGCCTTGCCCGTAAGTTCGAGTATTTTTTCGATAAGTACCAAGGCCCATGTAGGCACGCCCAGCATGCTGGTTACATTTTCGTTGGCTGTGAGTTGAGCCATTTGCTCTATTTTTTCTTCCCAACCAGCCATCAACGCTACCTCCAACTGAGGTGTACGGATATACTGAGCCCAGGGGGGCAGGTTCTTCATGACCACAGCAGACACGTCGCCGCAGTTGAATTCGCCAGTAATAGGATTGGCAGAAAGACTACCCCCAACCGAAAGCCCTTTACCTTCAAAAACTTTTGTATCTGGCTTATTATCAATCAAGAAGGCCATCATGTCTTTGCCACCCATGTAATGACATTCTTGTAAAGATTCTCGAGAAACCGGAATGTATTTGCTACGAGCGTTGGTCGTACCCGACGACTTAGCAAACCAGTGGATGGGTGAACTCCACAGCACAAACTGCTCGCCCTTCATCACTCGTTCGAGGTAAGGGTAGAGTTCTTCGTAGGTAGAAATAGGTACTCGCTCTTGAAATTCTCGGAAAGACTTGATGCTCCGGTACTCGTATTTTTTGCCCCACTCGGTATCTCGTGCGGAGGTCATAAGGCGGCTAAACTGGGCTTCTTGCACGGGCATAGCCTCTCGCATGAACCCTTCGATGCGAGCCATGCGACGCTTCATAAGCCAGACGAGTATGTCGTTAAGGAGAACCACAAATAGTATAGAGCTAATACAAAGATACCAAAAAACTCGAATTGCCAACTGCTATAATCCTATGCTCTTTGCTCTGTCAGGATAATCAGTAATGAGGCCGTCGGTGCCTATTGCCTTGATTTTCTTCATGTCATCTATCTCATTTACCGTCCACGGCACTACTTTTATACCTTTTTCGTGGCAAAATTTCACTTTATTTTCGGTCAAAAATTTGAAATAAGAGCTAAAAACGTCTGGCTGAAAGCCTAATTCTTCTACCGTTTTCTCGGGGCCTTTCATGGTAACTAAGGCCGAGATAGTCACTTTCTGATAACGACCTGCATCGGTTTGCTGCTTCCAATGCTTGAGTACGTTAAAGTCAAAACTTTGTAAAATGATGCGCTCTGGCTTGATGTATTTGGTTATTTCTTGATAGACTAAGTCTGTGAATTCGGCTACAGTTGCAGGTTGCGAAATGCCGTATTCTTTTTCTTCACTCTTGATTTCGATATTATAACGCACAGGCTTCAATCCTTTTTTCTTGATGTAGGCTTCGCAAGCAATAAAAACTTCACTAAGGAGCGGCTTGTAGGTGGCTATTTTTTGTTGTTCCGGAAACTCAGCATTTCCCCGCTTACCCGTGTCGTAGCGTTTGATTTCGTCATAAGTCATCAGATGCAAATTCAACGACTTTTCTTCTGATTTCTTGACAGGCTGTCCATCAGGGTGTGAGCAGTAGTTAGCATGAAAATATGGCTCGTGCGAAACCACTACCTTTTTGTCTTTACTAATACAAACATCTAATTCTAAGGTACTTACGCCAATATCAAGGGCTTTTACAAATGCCTGAATGGTGTTTTCGGGCATCAGTCCACGGCAACCTCGGTGACCTTCAATATCAAAGTTTTGAGCTTGTGTGAGCATTACCTGAGCTAAAAAAAATATAGGAAAAACAATCTTTCTGAACATACAAATTGGCGGTTCTTCCGACTGGAAAGTCGGACATACAACGAAATACTTCCGCTAAAATAGCCATTTTCTCTTAACTCTCCGTTTTTAGATTAAAACTCCGAATAATTTAATTTTTTCTTGAAAAAAGAAATTTTTATCATTGTACCAGAAATTATGCAAGCATACTATTTTTATGAACTATTTGAAAGCCATCCTCAGCCTTGCCATCACAGGCGCATTAGTCTATTTACTAAACAATAAAATGGGTTCTGCCCCTGCGTTGGGCAAATTTCTTAGTCCATTTGAGGGCTTTTGGGCAAGTGCCGAAAAATCTGATTTTCCTACCGACGAAACCCTCACCTTAGAAGGCATGAAGGGTAGCGTAACGGTTTTGTACGACGACAACCGTGTGCCTCACCTCTTTGCCGACAATGACCACGACCTTTATTTTGCTCAAGGCTATGTGCAAGCACGAGACCGACTCTGGCAAATGGATTTTGTGGCCAGGTCGGCGGGTGGTCGCCTTGCCGAAGTAATAGGCGAGCGAGCCGCTGGTATTGATGCCTACAAACGCCGCATGGGGTCGGTGTATGGAGCCGAGC
>JBGAVQ010000181.1:0-11611 GCA_044228045.1 Spirosomataceae bacterium | reverse complement strand
AACGAGGGCGTATCGCCCATTTTGACAAAGCCTTTGTAATAATTGATAAAATCTGCTCCCATTATACCACAACCTTTGATAAAATTCTCGTAATAAGCCGCATCGTGCATATTGGCAGGAGCGTTTTCATCTTCCATGAACCAGCCTCGATAGGTGGCGTTTGACTCTATCATCCATAGGTTTGGGTGATGTTCGACAATGTATGAATAAGCATTGACACTCCATTTTTTATTTGGTCCACCAATCCAAAACACCCTTATTTTTTGCTCAATTTCAGGAGAATCGTGCAAGGCTTGTGCTAAGTCTTCCAAACCTCCCCAAACCAGTACCCAAAGCGGTTGGTTCGACTTCTTTTTGGCACATTTAACTATCCAATCTGAGCCTTCCGATGATTTTCTAATTCCCGAATATGGTGCTGATTCTGTTTCTCCTTGTTTACAAACCGCTCGTAATGCATCGGGGCTTACAAGTTTGGAATTATGCTTTTTCAGTTTCGGAAAATCCTTTTCGTACAAGTCAATCATATCCAAAAGGTCTTTTTTTCGTCCTTTTCCGAATGGTGAAGAAATCAAACCTTCAATCTGAAACAGGTCAGAATACATCATCAGATGAATCATTGATTGATTATCATCGGGGTCAGTGCCGCCAATGTCGGTGCTGACGATGATGCGAGGCTTATCCTGTGAATATACTTCTGAAATACAAATACTAAGCAGGATTAACCAGCAAAATTGTCTGAATAGTTTTTTGTGATGAGTCATAACAACTAAGGCATAATTTGGAAAATTACTCTTTTGTACCTTGTCAGTCGAGGTGTGCCTTTATCGGTGACTTTCAAAACAAAATGCACGGTTTCAGGTTTATCAACTTTGGGAGCAGTAAACGGTACACGATACATATTGGACGCATGAGGTCTAAACGAAATGTTTCCTACATAGCTACCTGCTTCACGGTATTGCAACCAATAATACGAAAGTGCATCGCCATCAGGGTCGGTAGTACCTTTGGCATCCAAAAAAAACTTTTCTCCTGATTTTACTGTAATATTTTCAGCGTGATTGAGCTTAGGAACAGGCGGGTGATTGGCATCTTTAAACTCTTTAAACGTCCAGTCCATGCGTGCTGCAAAATCATTTTGGATGTCTTCACGCCAGCGTAAAATAGTTTCTAAATTCCCGATGTATGATTTTTTATCAATACTCGAAAAAACCGAATCCTTGGCATTGGTCCAAATTGGGCGAGTTTCAGGCTCTTCTTTTTGAACCACACGCTGGAAAGCATTAGGTTTTGGTTCTACAAATTCTGGAATTTTCAACTCATATCTACCACCCCAACCGCCATAATTTGGATTTTCAGGTACATTTAACCCATTGGTTATCAAACCTAAAAAAGTAGGAGTGTCACCTTCCATGCCGTAAGCCACGTCAGGATATTTTGTACCTAAAACGCTGTGTTTTTGTTGGATATTTTCAGATAGCCACGCATCAGAAATGACTTCATTATTGAAACCCTCTGGCTTGGCATTGATACCACGCCAAGTGGCAGTCATATAGGTAAAACCAGGTGAAGTAATAAAGAAAATTGAGGGGAAGGTTTTGCGAATCCAAGGATTAGAATCATCTTGGTCTGAAATGGTATAAACCCTCAATTTTTGATACAATTTATCGGCTTCGGCAGCAGATTTTGTATTTTT
Source organism: Spirosomataceae bacterium (assembly GCA_044228045.1). GTDB lineage: Bacteria > Bacteroidota > Bacteroidia > Cytophagales > Spirosomataceae > JAXLVB01. The sequence continues at coordinate 9,918 of JBGAVQ010000181.1, read as the reverse complement.
TATTTTCCATAAAGCTTGTGCCAAACAGTTTGAACCTCCCCAAATACAAACCCACAAAGGGCGATTATCTGGTTTTTCAAGCACCTTTATGAGCCAATCTGAGCCTTCCGAATCTTTACCTTCGCCTACTCCTTCCATGCCATATTTTTCTAACCCTTTCTTGATTTTACTTTTCAAAAAAGCAGCAGTTGGGTAACCTGTTTCGTGTTTGAGTAGATTGGGCTGAACCTTGGCGTAGGCATCTACAATATCGTGCATAGTTTCAACGGCTGCCCAGTCTTTTTGATGTATCGAAGTGGTAGCAATCAAACCTTCTATATCCCATTGATTGGAATAAGTAAGAAAACGAACCAACGATTGAGCATCATCGGGGTCGGCTTCGATGTCCGATAAAACTAACACTCTTTGTTTTTGGGCAAAAGAAACAGTTGCTATTAAGCAAAAGAATAAGATTATTTTTTTCATTTTTTTATTTTTTTTGGAACGCAGATATTCTAACGCAGATTTTCGCTGATTTATTAAAATCTGTGTAAATCTGCGTTGGCGACAGCCATCTGCGTCATCTGTGTACCATAATTACAACATTAAAATCATTTAAAACACAGAGGAGCAAATTCCGTCAAATACATTCGCCAAGAATTCCAGTCATGGTTTCCGATGTTTTCACGGTAAGTATATTTGAAACCGACTTCGTCATAAACCTTACGCAATTCTACACAACTCTTATAAAGGAAATCATCCGTTCCCATACCAATCCAATAGACTTTCGGCTTGGCAGCTTGTAAGGCTTTCAATTGTGCTATGTAGGCAGGTTTGTCAAAATTAGGGTCGTTTCGGGCAGCCGACCAAAGCCCCATGCTCATCACACCAATGTACTTAAACATGGTAGGATTTGCATTCGTAACATTTTGGGTATGAAAACCACCCATCGAAAAACCAGTAATGGCTCGGTGGTCGGCATCGGCAATAACTCTGTAATTGCTTTCTATGTAAGGAATCACATCTTTCACCAAACTTTTTTCAAACACACCCGCTGCCATTGCACCTATGCCTGTATTGTCTTTTTTCTGTTGGAAAGCAGGTCTGTCAAGCACCGAGCCTATGTTATTTACATCGCCATTCGTAATGACTACAATCATCGGCTCGGCTTTGCCCGAAGCAATCAAATTATCAAGGATATAATTAGCTCGTCCACGATTCACCCAAACTTCCTCATCGCCACCGCCGCCGTGTAGCAAATACATCACAGGGTATTTTTTATTGCTCTTATCATAACCTGGTGGTGTATAAATAAACATTCTTCGTTGTGAAGTACCCACCGTTGGCGAATCATACCATACGGCTTTCAAGTCGCCATGTGGCACAGGTTTTACATCAATAATATCACCTAATCCGCCTGGCACCATCAAACGGCTTTGAATATACGCTCCGTCACGAGTAACTGCCTTGTTGAGAGGGTCGAGCGTTGGAATACCATCTAAAACGATATCGTATTCGTACATATCCGAAGGAATCGGGCCCACTTTTACTTCCCAAAGGGTGTCTTTTTTCACCATTACATCAGGAGCAAAACGGCGATTCCATGTACCTACTACTTTTGCTTCTTTGGCATTGGGTGCATAAACTCTAAAAATCACCGAATTGTCGGGTAATACCTCGGGAGATACAATTTTGCTGGGGCGGCGTTGGGCATCGACCACGAAAGGCGACGCCAAAAGCATAGTACCTATGATTGCATTTTTGATTTTTTTCGAAATTAAAAAGTTTTGTTTCATAATTTTAAGGCTTAATGTATTTTTTCAAGAATTAACTTTACTAAATTTTGAATACAAACCTAAATACAAATATTTTATTTTCAAATATTTTCTTTTATTTATTTTTATTTTCGTTTTGTTTCTTTTAATTTTGTTTCACATTCATCAGAATCTTATGTTACCAAATCAACGCCGAGATAAAATATTAGAATTATTGAAAGAAGACGGCTCGGCAAAAGTTGCCGATTTAGCACGTTTGTTTAAAGTTACGGAAGTAACAATTCGACAAGATTTAGAAAAACTCGAAGCCGAAGATTTAATTATAAAGGAACACGGTGGAGCGACCCTCAAAAACGTTGAAGACCAAGTAAAAAGTTTTTCGTTGGTTCATCAAGAGAATCTTGACAAGAAAGAAATGATTGCACAAAAGTGCATGGAGTTCATTGAAGCTGGTGATACTATTATTCTTGATTCGGGTAGCACAACCACCGAAATAGCAAAAAAAATAAAGGCTTCGGGGGTTAAAAATCTGACTGTTATCACAAACGCTTTGAATATTGCTTTGATGCTCGGCACAGGCTTGGATATTGAAGTAATTATGACAGGTGGAGAATTTAAACCGCCCACCCTTTCATTGACAGGCCAAAAAGCAGCAGATTTTTTTAAGGGATTGAATGTACAGAAATTGTTTTTAGCCACGGCAGGAATTTCGTTGAAATCGGGACTTACCTACCCTTCTATCAGTGATTTAGTAGTAAAAAAAGCCATGATAGATGCCGCAGAGGTAACTTATCTGGTAGCAGACAGTACCAAAATTGGTAAAAGTGCACTGGCAAGCTTGGGGGCATTGTCGCTGATAGATTACATTATTACAGACGCTGGCATGGAGGAAAAACATAAGGAAGTTTTTCGAGATAATGAGATAGAGGTGATTCTTGCATCGTAATTATTGCTTTTGTTGGTTAGCTAATGGATTGATTACCAGTTATTTTGAATTGTTATATTTTCAGATTCTCGAATTATTTAATCCACCACTAAATTTTAAAAATATGACAACAAGACGTGATTTTTTGAAGAAAACAGGATTGTTAACAGCAGCACTTTCAGCTCCTTTTACAGAAATTTTTGCCGAAATGGATATGAAACACCAAATGGGAATACAGCTATTTTCTTTGCCGAAAATGCTATCAGAAGACTTTGTGGGGGGCATCAAAATGCTTGCTCAAATGGGCTACAAGGAGTTAGAATTGTATGGCCCTTTTCCATTTAGTACCGAAAAAGCCCAAAAAAGCTGGTCTGCCGTAACACCCATGTTGGGTTTTAGCGGAAGCGGGTATTTTGGCAGAAGTATTCAAGAAATAAAAACGATTTTGTCAGATAACGGGCTTTCTACCCCTGCCATGCATACAGACTTGGATACGCTCCAAAACGGCATGGATAAACTGGGAGAAGCAGCTCATATTTTAGGTCAAAAATATGTTACACTACCGGCTATTCCTGATGAATTGCGCAAAAACCTTGATGATTATAAACGCATTGCGGATACATTTAACAAGATAGGAGAAAGTGCTAAGAAAAATGGGGTAAAATTTGGCTACCACAATCACGGCTATGGCATCAAGCCAATGGATGGGAAAATTCCGCTTCAAATCATTCTTGATAACACCGATCCTAATTTAGTATTCTTCGAGTTGGATCTTTTCTGGACTACGTCGGGTGGTGCAAATCCTATTGATTATCTGAACAAATACCCAAATCGCTACAAAATGCTGCATTTGAAGGATATGAAAGAGAAAAAGGAGTTTTCGGGTGATGGTGGCAATGCTTCGCAATGGATTCCACTTTTCTCAAACATGACTACCGCAGGCGATGGCGTGCTTGACCTCAATGGCATCATCAAAAAGGCAAAAGAAATTGGCGTTGAGCATTACTTTGTTGAGCAAGATATGGTGGCCTCGCCAGAAATTGCCTTGAAACGTAGCTTGGATTATTTGAAACCAAAACTTTAGCATTGAGTGAAGAATCATACGCACTCGCTGTTGTAATGGCTATGTATAATCATTTACTTATTTTTTCACATTCATAACTAATCACTCGAATGTTGAGCATAGGCGTAATCATCGGAAACAGGGATTTTTTTCCTGATAGTTTAGTAGAAAAAGCAAGAACTGAAATCATTGAGGTTTTTAGCAATTTGAATCTGAAACCGATTCTTTTAGAAACCACCGATTCTAAACTCGGAGGCGTAGAAACCTTCAAAGATGCACAAAAATGTGCCGAATTATTCAAAAAACACCGTGAAGAAATTGTGGGAGTTTTGGTGTTACTCCCCAACTTTGGCGATGAAAAAGGGGTAGCCGATACACTAAAATTGGCAGGTTTGAATGTTCCTGTTTTGATTCAGGCCTACCCCGATGATTTGAGTAAAATGAATGTTGTCAATCGCCGTGATTCGTGGTGTGGAAAGATTTCGGTTTGTAATAACTTGTACCAATATGGCATCAAGTATTCACTTACTAATCAGCATGTTAGCTTGCCATCTTCGGCTGAATTTCAAAAAGATTTAATTGATTTTGTTGCCGTTTGTAGAGTTGTAAAAGGTTTGAAAAGCGTCAGAATCGGGGCAATTGGAGCAAGACCTGGTGCTTTTAATACAGTTCGTTATTCGGAGAAAATCTTACAGCGAAACGGCATTACGGTTACTACTTTCGATTTATCCGAAATCTTGGGCAGAGCTAATAAACTCACCGCCAACGATGCCAAAGTGCAACAGCACATTGAGTCTATCAATGCCTACGCTTCAAAAGGTAAAACGCCCAACGAAGCCATGCTCCAAATCGCAAAACTCGATGTGGTTTTGAAAGAAATCATGGAAGAAAATGCCTTGGACGCAACGGCAATCCAATGTTGGACTTCTCTACAACAAAACTACGGCTGTAATGTATGTACCAGCATGAGTATCATGTCGGAAAATATGTTGCCATCGGCTTGTGAAGTGGACGTAACGGGAACTTTGAGTATGTATGCCATGCAACTCGCAAGCGGTTCGCCAAGTGCTTTGGTAGATTGGAACAACAACTACGCCGACGATGAAAACAAATGTGTATTGTTCCACTGTGGCAACTGGGCGAAGTCATTTTTGCCTGATATTCAGATTTCTAACGCTCCTATTCTCGGCACATCTGTTGGTGTAGAAAACACTTATGGAGCATTGGACGGAAGAACACCAGCGATGCCATTAACTTATGGAAGAATCAGTACAGACGACCCGAAAGGAATCATTAAAGCATACATTGGCGAAGGTGAATTAACTAATGACCCACTCACCACGTTTGGCAATCGTGCAGTGGCACAAATCGCTGATTTACAAGGACTAATGAAATACGTTTGTCGCAATGGTTTCGAGCATCATGTGGTAATGAACGCCTCAAAAACAGCTTCTATTTTGGAAGAAGCTCTGGGTAATTATATGGGCTGGGAGGTTTATAAACATTAAAAAATCTGCGTCATCTGCGTACAAATATTGGGACGCAGATTTTCAAACGCAGATTTATAATGGTAGAGGAAGGAAAACATAAAGAACTAACTGAACAAATCATCAAGGCATTTTATGATGTTTACAATGAACTTGGCTTTGGTTTTCTGGAAAAGGTTTATCAAAACTCTTTATACCTTGAATTAAAATCAAGAGGCTTCAAGGTTGAAGCACAAAAACAAATAAAAGTTCATTTTAAAGGCTTTGAAGTTAGCGAATATTATCCAGACTTAATCGTAAATGAGGTAGTGATTTTGGAATTGAAAGCGGCTGATTGCATTGTAGAAGAATTTGAAAATCAAATACTCAATTATTTGAGAGCTACTGATATTGAGGTTGGATTATTATTAAATTTTGGAACAAAACCAGAAATAAGAAGAAAAGTGTTTGCCAATTCAAACAAAAAAATAAAATCAAAATAAATCTGCGTTGGCGATAGTCATCTGCGTTATCTGCGTACTAAAAAAAGGACACCGATAACGCAGATATAAATAACGCAGATTTTCACAGATATGGAAAATCTAAAAGAAAAATCGAAAGAATACCGAAGAAAAATTCTCAAATATATCTTCCATGCCAAAGCAGGGCATACGGGTGGGGATTTGTCAATTATTGATATTCTGAATGTATTGTATAATCGCATCATGAATGTTTCGCCCGAAAATTGGGAATCGAACGACCGTGATAGATTCATTCAGAGCAAAGGACATTGTGTGGAGGCGTTGTATGTAGTTTTGGCAGATAAAGGCTTTTTCCCCGAAGAAGACTTAATGACGATTTGCAAATACAACTCGCCGTATATTGGGCATCCTACCAAATATATCAAAGGTATGGAGCAAAATACGGGAGGATTGGGGCATGGTTTGCCCATTTGTTGTGGAAATGCCTTAGCAGCCAAGAAGGACAATTCGCCAGTAAAAGTTTTCACAATTATGGGCGATGGCGAAATGGCAGAAGGCTCAAACTGGGAAGCTATGATGTTTGCAGCACATTACAAATTAGACAACCTGTGTGCCATTTTGGATTATAACAAAATGCAAATCACAGCACCAAATGCCGAAGTGTTGGGACTTGAACCGATAGACAAAAAACTCGAAGCCTTCGGCTGGGCCGTGCGGCATGTGGACGGACATAATTTGGAAGAACTGGAAAGTACGCTCAAAAGTCTGCCCTTTGAAGCAGGAAAACCATCTTTCGTAATAGCTCATACCATAAAAGGCAAAGGCGTGAGTTATATGGAAAACGTTTTGAAATGGCACCACGGCGTGCCTTCTTCTGAACAACTTGAAATAGCTTTAAATGAATTACAATAAAGTTGGGACGCAGATAACACAGATGGCTATCGCCAACGCAGATATTCACAGATTTTATTCGTGCAATTCTGCGTTACAAAGTATCGCTACGGCGAACCGTCCGCATCGTCTGCGTCCCCAAAACATAGCAATGAGTAAAGCAAACTTAGAAATATTCTCAGAAACCCTGCAAAGTTTAGCAGATACTGATAAAGACCTGTATGTAGTAACTTCCGATTCAAGAGGGTCGGGAAAATTAGTGCCATTTGGTCAGAAATTTCCTGAGCAAATCGTGGAGGTGGGCATTGCCGAGCAAAACTTAGTGGGGGTAGCCACTGGATTGGCAGCAATGGGCAAAAAAGCCTTTGCCGTTTCGCCCGCTTGCTTCCTAACGGCAAGGGCATTGGAGCAAATAAAAAATGATGTCTGCTATTCTGACAATCCCGTAAAATTGATTGGCATTTCGGCAGGTGTGAGCTATGGAGCATTGGGAACTACACACCACAGTTTGCACGATTTTGCAGTTTTGAGAGCCATCAATAACATTACAATAGTTGCTCCTGCCGATAATTTTGAAACCGAAGAAGCGATTCGTGCTGCTGCTTCATTTAATAAACCAATTTATATTAGGTTTGGGAAGAAGAATATGCCTTCTAAGTTGGACGCAGATTACGCAGATGCAAGCAACGCAGATTTGAACGGATTAGAAAAATCTGAGTTTCGGAACGAATCAGCGTCATCAGCGTCCCAAAACTTCCAATTTGGTAAAGGTAGAATTATCCGTAAAGGCTCAGACCTCACATTTATCGCAACAGGCGAAGCAGTATTACCAGCATTGGAAGCTGCTGTAAAATTATGCAAAGAGAGTGGCATCGAAGCTACAGTAGTAAGTATGCACACTATCAAGCCCTTAGATACTGAATTGATAGCCGAATTGGCAAAAAGCGGCAGCCCAATAATCACCGTTGAAGAACATTCTATTTATGGGGGTTTGGGCGAAGCCATCGGTTCGTTTTTGATGCAAAATAGTTTCAGAAATAAATTCAAAATCATAGGCTTACCCGACGACCATACAGTTTCGGGTTCGCAAGTAGAGATTTTTGAACATTACGGAATTTCAGAAAAAGGATTGTCACAAACCGCATTAAATTTACTTGAAAGATGAAAAAAATAAGATTTATCCTTTTATCATACGTCATTATTTTCTTTTCCTGTTCTCAAAAAAACGACCAAGAAAAACCCAAAATGGCCATAGTTGTTTCAACATTGAACAATCCGTGGTTTGTGTTTTTGGCAGAAAACGCCGCCGCTAAAGCCAAAGAACTGGGCTACGAAACCAAAATATTTGATTCGCAAAACAACACTGCCTTAGAAACCGACCATTTCGAGAATGCCTTGGTATCGGGTTATCAGGCAATATTATTTAACCCAACTGATGCCGATGGCAGTGTGATAAATGTTCAAAAGGCAAAAGAGGCAGGGGTGCCAGTATTTTGCATGGACAGAGAAGTCAATTCGCCCGATGCGGCTACTTCGCAGATTTTGTCCGACAGTTATTCGGGAAGTGTAGCCATTGGGAAGTATTTTGTGCAACAACTCAACAAAAAAGGCAATTACGTAGAGTTACTCGGACTCGTGGGCGACAACAACACCTGGGCAAGGTCGAGGGGCTTTCATAGTGTGACAGACAATTACCCAAATCTTAAAATGGTAGCCCAGCAAAGTGCTGATTTTGACCGCAATAAAGCCCTCGAAGTCATGGAGTCTATCCTACAAGCGCACCCTAACATTGATGCCGTTTTTTGTGGCAACGATGCCATGGCCATGGGGGCCTACCAAGCCTTAGCAGGTGCCGGAAAAGCCAACAAAGTAAAAGTGTTTGGCTTCGACGGCGCCGATGACGTAGTGGCGGCCATCACAGACGGCAAAGTAGCGGCAACCGGAATGCAGTTTCCCAAAGTAATGGCGCAAATGGCAGCGGTGTTTGCAGATGAATACTTAAAAGGCAAGCGAGATTTTGCCCAGAAAATACCTGTGGCAGTAGAGTTGGTGACTAAAGAAAATTGTGGCGATTATACCGCTTTTGGCAAAAAATAAACTAATCGTATGAGCCTACTAAAATACAGCATAGCAGCCTTGTTTATAGCCCTCATTGGCTATAATTCGGTTTACATCAAGCCATTAGACGAAGTTAAAAAAGTATCTTCGCAGCAGTTTGATGCAGTAACTTTTGCTCATAACTTTTTGTTGAAAACACTGCCGCCTGCACTCGACAAAGCAACACCCATTCAGGCTTTGATTGCATCGCTATCATCAGATAAAAACAAGACATTCAATGACTTATCTCATGCGGTTTCTATTGGTAACATTCGTAACTTTTTAGTCAAAGGCGAAGGTAAAATTACCAAAATAAACAACGATGAAATAGTATTGGCAAGCAACGGGCATACAATACACCTTGCTACCGAGTTTATTTACGGCAATGCCATTCGAGATGCCGCTGGCTTGTTTGATATCAAGCAGTTCACCAACACTGCCGATATCAACAACGTGGCGTCTGAAATCAACAAAATAATCCGTACCGAAGTTGTTCCCAAGTTCAAAAAGCAAGCCAAAGTAGGGGATACCGTTCAGTTTGTAGGGGCCTTAGAAATGAACCAAGAACACGTAAAATTAGATAATTTGGAAGTTTTGCCGATTCAATTAGTGATGAATGATAATTGATGAGTACCGCAATGGAATTGTTAAATCATTATTCAAAAAATGACTTATATTTTCAAAAACACTCATCACTCAACTATGCTTTCTGCCCAACATATTACCAAGAAATTCTCAGGCGTTACAGCCCTCGATAACGTGAGTCTTGACCTGCAAGCCGGAAAAGTCAATGCCATTATTGGTGAAAATGGAGCGGGGAAGTCCACCCTGATGAAGATTCTGAGTGGAGTTTATACCGACTACGAAGGTGATATTTTGCTTAATAATCAGGTTGTTAGATTTTCTGGAACAAAACAAGCACAGCAAAAAGGCATTGCTATCATCCATCAAGAACTCAACCTAATTCCGTACCTCAGCATCACCGAAAATATTTTTTTGGGGCAAGAAGTAGTGACCACTTTGGGAATGCTTGATAAGGCAGCAATGCAGAAAACTACACTTGATTTACTCAAAAAATTACGCCTTACCCTTAACCCCAACACCTTAATAAAAGACCTCAAAGTAGGTCAGCAACAGCTTATTGAAATAGCCAAAGCCTTGTTGGTAGATGCCCAAGTAATCATCATGGACGAACCCACTTCGGCCATTACGGGGGCAGAAGTAGAAGTGTTGTTTGAAA
>JBGAVQ010000180.1:0-11627 GCA_044228045.1 Spirosomataceae bacterium | reverse complement strand
ATTAAGACAAAGAGCATCCAGATTGGTAAGAAAAGCATTGAGTTTTTCTAAATCTCTGGAAAACCACATTGGGGCAATAAAATACTTTATTTGCAACTACAATCTTCAAATGAAAGCATTACATTTTTAGAATTACCCAAAATTTGATGCTGGAGGGAAGCCTGATAATAGTTGTCACTCCAATTCCGTTGCAGGCAGCAAGCGACTACCTATAAACCTCGCTATGGCATAAGTAGCAGCAAATCACAGCTTTTCCACAATTTCTCCTCACGGTAAACCGTGATTTTTAAGTAAAATTTGTAGTTTATCTGAATTTTTCTTCTATTTTTGGTTAGCAATTGTTCTTACCCATCGGATGGCTAACTGCTTTGTCTCCTATATCCGACCAGATATCCAGCCTTCCGATGGGTTTCTTCCCACCAAAAAAGTAAAAGCTGATTTGTCATGCTGAAAGCATTTGAAACCTAAATCCCTACTCCCATGAAAACGCTCCATACCTCCATTGCCCTATGTTTAATCTTCATAACACTCTCCACACAAGCCCAGACAGTTACTCCCCCATCGGGGCGGCAGCCGATGCTGGCTGGGGGGCTTCAGTACGCCCTACTCATCGGAATCTCCCAATACAAAGAAGTCACGCCCTTGCAATTTGCTGATAGGGATGCTGTGGCTTTTGCCGAGTTCCTCAAAACCCAACAAGTACCAGAGGATAATATCAAACTCTTCCTCAATCAAGATGCCACCCGCTTCAACATCGTAGATGAGTTGTACAATACCTCCCAACAACTCAAAAAAGGAGATAAATTCTTCTTCTACTTCGGTGGGCATGGGGATTTAGAAGCCAAAATTGGCTATGAAAACTCTTTGCTACTGCTCTACAACTCCTTCAAAAAAAGTTATTTTCAAGGCAATGAGTATCTGCAACTTTCTGAGTTGAAAACATGGTTTGGGGCATTGACTCAAAAAGGTGTAGAAGTCATTTTCATTGCCGATGCCTGTCACTCAGGGGGCTTGATTGGCGGTAAGGAAGGCAATACCAAAACCCAAAAAGCCTTGCAAGAAAGTTGGGAAGGCATCACCAAGATACTATCGAGCAAAGCTGATGAATACTCCTTAGAAGGCAAGCAATGGGGAGGCGGCAGGGGTATCTTTTCGTACCACCTTGTAAATGGACTCACAGGCCGAGCTGATGCCAACAAAGACCAAAAAGTAAGCCTTGCTGAACTGAGTAACTACCTAACAACCAACGTAGTACGAGAAGCCAATCCCAATATTCAAACGCCTGTTATCTTGGGCAAAAGCACTCAATTTCTCTCCAAAGTAAGCAAAGAGGGTTTAGCCAAATTGGCTGATTATGAAAAAAGAAACTTCCCCATCATCACCGAAGTAAACCTCAAAGGAGGCGAAGAACGGGACAATCTCTTAATTTCAAAATTAGACACCACACTGGTTTATACCTACAAGCAATTTACCAAAGCCCTGAAAGACAAGCGGTTAAATGCTTTTGATGATTCTACGGCAAAAGACTATGCTTTGTTGCATTACAAAAAACTAACAGCACACAAGATTCCTGACCATATAGTGCAAATGATGAAGCGTAATCTGGGGGCAGGGCTGATGGGCAGAGAAATAGCGGCAATGAAAGATGTGAGGGAGAAAGGAGAATTTCGTCAACTGGATAAATCAATAACCATTTCCGCAATTCACAATTTAGACGAAGCTATGAAGTTGCTTGGCGGTGAACATTACATGTATAAGCATCTAAAATCCAGAATATTACGCCTTGAAGCATTTGAAAGAAAAATGTATATGAAAGCTGAAAATTATGCAAAAGAGAAAAGTAATCTCCTGATTACATCTCTTTCAGAACCTAACGATATAGCCTCCTACGTCATACTGGCAGGCCTTTACAGAAGTGATCCAAAGCCTGACTCAAATTTGTTTTACTTAGAAAAAGTAGCTCAACTTTTACCTAATCAAGGTCTAAGCTACTACAATCTGGCTATTCATTATACCAAAAGACAATACTCTGACGAAAATGGAAAACCAACTATTCATCCTAAATTCGATGAATACATGATGAAGGCCATTGAAGTAGAACCAACTTTATGGATAGTGTATAATACTTGGGGAAACACGTATATGGATTTGGTTAGAGGCCCGTCCCCCAGTAGAGATAATAAAAAGGCAATTGGTTACTTTGAAAAAGCACTTCCTTTAGTAGAACAAGAATATGGTACTTTTGAGGCCACTCGTAATTCTTTATTAAACCAAGGATTCAATGAGTATGCCCGTGAGATGACAGACCTAAGCAATGTAAATCGAGAGAAATTTAGGAATTTAGTCCATCTTTATACCACGATGTACAGTGTCTATCGAGCGTTGGGAAACGACTCTATGATGAGAGAATCTAAACAAAAAGTACTTCAAAAAACAATTTCTAATCTAAGTTATCCATTCATCACTGTCAAAGAAATCGCAAATTGGTATTTTGAAAAGAACGACGAATTGTATCTAAAAAATGCGATTGAGGTATTAGAATATTGCTTAGAAACACTTGACAAACGAGCTAATAACATACTAGAAACACTTGACAAACGGGCTAATAACATACCAGCAATCTACAAAAACATATACTCTTTCAACCGTCGAGAATTACTGAAAAGTCTGGGGGCAATTCATAGAATGTTAAAAAACTACACTGAGGCTGAAAGCAGTTTTAAACAGGCTATTAGCATTCCTTATTCATCTTACGATAAAAACATAGAGTGGTACGGAGGTTATTTTTCATTTAATAATAGGAATATCATGGCAATGTTTGGAAGTGTTGAAACAAGAGAAGGTCTTTTTTCTTATATAGATTCTAATGTCGAAATGGCTTTTTTAAAATTGGAACAGAATAAGTCAGATGAAGCCTTGGCATGGATTGAGAAAGCTCTCCAAGAGAAAGATACTAAAAAAGAAAAGTTTTTCAAAACAGTTTTTGTCAATACAGAAAACCTGAACAAAGAAGCCTATCAAGCCTTACTTGACAAATACTTCCCCCCAACCGAAAAGAAATAAAAACCTCATGAGTGATGCGGTGTAAGGCCAATTTCTCAATTTTATTGTTTTTTGGTTACTTTTGAGAATCCGTCTATCCATCACATCATCACCAAACCTATGAAGTCATTTTTACTTTTGTTGCTGTTTCCGTTATCGGTATTGGCCCAATCTTTTACCCCTGCCGAAGTGAGTCGTTACCAACAACAGGCAAAGCGAGTCACCATTATTCGAGACAATTGGGGTGTTCCGCATATTTATGGCAAAACCGATGCCGATGCGGTGTTTGGCTTGCTATATGCGCAGTGTGAAGACGACTTCAAACGGGTAGAAATGAACTACATCGAAAAACTGGGCCGCACCGCCGAACTCCGAGGCGAATCAGCCCTCTACAACGACCTGCAAATCAGGCTCTTGATTGACTCAACCGAGGCCATTGCCGACTACAACAAAGCCGAACCCTGGCTCAAAAAGCTCCTCAATGCCTATGCAGATGGCATCAATTATTACCTCCACAAAAACCCACAAGTAACGCCAGCTCTCCTGCGCCGCTTCAAACCATGGTATCCGCTCCTGTGGACCGACGGTAGTATTGGCGCCATCAGCACGGCAGATTTAACAGTTGGCGACTTGAAAGATTTTTACTCAGGCGATGCAACGGCATCGGTCAAAATACCCAAAGACCCTGAGCGGCAGACGGGTTCAAATGGCTTTGCTTTTGCACCTTCGGTTACGGCTTCGGGCAACGCTATCTTGTACATCAATCCGCATGTAACCTTCTATTTTCGTCCCGAAGTACAAGTGGTAAGCGACGAAGGGCTACACGCCTACGGGGCTGTCACGTGGGGGCAATTCTTTGTTTATCAGGGCTTTAACAAGTATTGTGGCTGGATGCACACCTCTTGCAACGTGGACGTAGCCGATACTTATGCCGAAAAAATAACCAGAAAAGGCAAGGCTTTTGTTTATGAGTACAATCAGCAGCTAAAACCTGTTACTGAAAAGAAAACCACCATAAAATACCTACAAAATGGTGTGTTGCAAAGCAAAACATTCACAACTTACTTTACGCATCATGGGCCTATTATGGCCAAACGAGATGGCAAATGGGTAAGTTTACGGTCGTTTAATCGCTCTATGACAAGCTTAGTGCAAAGCTGGAAACGCACCAAAGCAAAAGGATTTGACGATTACAAAAAAACGATGGAATTACGAGGCAATACCTCAAATAGCACCGTTTTTGCCGATAACAAAGGCAACATTGCCTATTGGCATGGCAATTATGTACCCGTGCGAGACAAAACCATGAACTGGTCGAAACTGATGGATGGCACCACGCCTGCTACCGAATGGAAGGGCTTACACAAAGTAGATGAAACCGTGCATCTGTATAATCCTGTGAATGGTTGGCTCCAAAATTGTAACTCTACGCCTTACACTGCCGCAGGAACAAACAGCCCCAAGAAAAGCGATTACCCACCCTATATGGCTCCCGACGGCGAAAATTTTAGGGGTGTAAATGCAGTCAGAGTGTTGGGCAGCCAAAAAGATTATACAATTGACAAAGTAATTGCCGCAGGTTACGACACCTATTTGTCTGCATTTGAGGTATTAATACCAGCGTTGATCAATTCATTCGAGAAAAACGTAAAACCCACCGATTCACTTTATGAACAGTTGAAAGAGCCTATTCAAGTGCTGAAAAACTGGGACTACCATACCGCCGAAAACTCAGTGGCAACCACCATTGCTATTGAGTGGGCACAAAAGCTAACACCCACTATCACAAGACTTTACATTGACGAAGGCGAAGCCGACCAAGTGCAAAACACCAAACATTTTGCTACCACTGCTACCTTAGAGCAACTAACCAAGCCACTCCTTACGGTTTTGAATGACCTCAAAAGCAAATTTGGCAAATGGCAAATGCCTTGGGGAGAAGTCAATCGTTTTCAACGCCTTACTGGAGATTTGCAAAGCAAATACGACGACAACCAACCGAGTTACCCTGTCAAATATGCTTCGGCTTTGTGGGGCATGTTGCCTTCGTATAACAGCCGCCCTTACGCAGGCACGCAAAAACGTTATGGTGTAAGTGGCAATAGCTTTATTTGTGCTGTAGAGTTTGGGCCACGCATCAAGGCAAAATCGTTGTTAGCAGGTGGCAACAGCAGCGATCCTACCTCAAAACATTTTGCCGACCAAGCCCTTATGTACACGCAAGGTAAGTTTAAAGACGTGCTTTTTTACAAAGAAGATGTATTGAAAAATGCCGAGCGGACGTATCGGCCTGGGGAATAATCGGATGAATACTGCTCCACTAATGACATGACACATAGCCAGACTGAAAATACCCCCTGAAAATCAATAGATTGATAATTACCTTGCCCACTACTTCAGCTCAAAAACTCTAATCACCTCGGCTTCTCTTAGATGAAGCTTGGGCAAGTCCGACAAAAGAACAGCATGGTTACTTAACTCGCCAAAAGTTTTTTGACTTCGGGGAGTTTGCGGCGAGAGATTTCTACTTCAGAGCCGTCTTGCATCAAGATGCTTCTGTCTGCTATGAGTTTGATATGTGTAGGGTTGATTAGGTGCGACTTATGAACCCGTATGAAATCGAAGCCACTAAGCATTTCTTCGTATTCCCGAAGGTTTTTCGATGACAAAATGGGACGTTTTTTAAGAAGATGGAACAACTATTACGCATGGAGCGGCCCAGGCAACCTTACTGCCATAGGTTCTAATCCACGGCACATATCGGCTAACGCTCACCAGCGCAACTTGCAAAGGCTATACCGAAAAGCCAGTAGTGATTAATTGTACCACTCGCTTGGCGAGTGAAGAAACAACGAAGGATATTATCCAAGTAACCATAATGCCCAACCCAACCAATGGAGATTTACGGGTAGAAGTAAAGTTGTCGGAGCCAAGTGCAGTGGAATTTAGCCTGTTAGATCTTAACTGCAACCCCAAACTGTTAGGTAACTCGGTAGAAAACACCGACCGTCATCAATGGCAAGCAGACCTCACACAGTGGGTAGACGGATTGTATTTGCTAAGAACACAAACCTCAACCAGCCAGAAGATTACGAAAATTTGGAAGCTAAGTAAGTAACGAGTGTGATAAGTGTGATTGGCAAAACCACATCCAGAAGGGTGTGGTTTTTTGTTGTTCGTTAACGGCATTGGTGGACTGATGAATGAAAAACGGCCAGACCTTCGGTGCAGACCGAGTAATAATTGGTCTGCACCGAAGGTCTGGCCGAGTGAACCCAAGCACTAAATCTAAATCCTCGCACCATATTGAAAATTCTTTCTTAATTTTCGGAACAGTTTAAATTCATCCCTAAAAACCAATGATGAAACAATCCAATTCAGTATTTCAACGAATATCCCTGCTGGGCTTGGCCATAATAGCCAACCTCGGTGCTTGGGCGCAAACTTCTGCTTCGTTTACAGACCTCTCTTTCTTTAAACCAACTGGCAAAGCCAACTGGCAAATTGCCGGAAACGTAACTGCCGACTTGACCAAGAACGAAGTTCTAAACACCCAACCTGGCACAGGTATTTTGGTAAATCTGCCCGACAAAGACAATCGGGCCAATTTGCAGTCTGCCAATGAGTTTGGTGATGTGGATGTATCGTTTGATTTTATGATGGCCACCCACTCTAACTCAGGTTTTTACCTCATGGGTCGTTATGAGGTGCAGTTATTAGACAGTTGGGGGGTAAAGTCTCCTCGCTACGGCGACTGTGGTGGTGTTTATCGCCGCCGCCGCTTGCCCGATGGCTATGAGTACGAAGGTCATGCTCCCCGTTTGAACGCCTGCAAAGCTCCCGGCTTGTGGCAGCGAATGTTTATTTCGTTTCAAGCACCCCGTTTTGATGCTTCGGGTAAAAAAATTGAGAATGGTAAATTCCTGAAAATAACCTTGAACGGCGTAACCATTCAAGAAAATGTAGAAGTTACCGGCCCAACAGGTGGACCTATTTCAGAACAAGAGGCCGCCACTGGGCCATTCATGATTCAAGGAGACCATGGTGCCGTCGCTTTTCGGAATTTTAGTGTAAAAAACCTCAGCCAACCCGCTCCTACGCTCAACAATCTGCGCTATACTTATTATGAAGGTGCTATCAACAGAGTTGCGGATTTAGCAGGCAAAAAGGTAGTTAGTACTGCTTCTGCCAACGAACTTACTTGGGCAGTAGGCTCAGAAAGCAATAATTACGGCATAATTTACACAGGCAATTTGAATGTTTCGGAAGCTGGCAAATACACTCTTACCGTGCAAGCAGGTGGAAGTACTCACCTGAAAGTCAACGGAAAAGAAGTGCTAAAAGATGGCTGGACTCAGGGAATGGAAGAGGGAAGGAGTGTGACAGTGGACTTACAGCAAGGCAACAATGCTATTGAGTTAGGGTACTTCAAGACAGACGGTTGGTTGCAACCTTTGCTTGGTTTATATATAGCTGGCGATAAACTTCGTAAAACACCCCTTCATGTGCCAAGTTCGGCGGTGTTGGGTACGCCTGTTAATCCTATTCTGATGGAAGCTAAAGAAATCTCAATGCTCCGTAGCTTTATGGACTTTCGCTCTCCTATCGCTGGGGTTGCTGGTAAGCGAATCACGCACGCCATTTCTGTTGGTTATCCCGACGGTATTCATTACACCATGGATCTTGACAACGGTGCTTTAGCCCAAGTATGGCGAGGAGGCTTCTTAAACGCCTCACCCATGTGGAACGACCGTGGCGATGGCTCGTCTCGTCCATTGGGTAGCCTCACTACCCTCAACGACTTCCCAATTGTGGGCTATGCAAAAGAGGCTCTTTTACCTGATTCGCTCACTACAGATGCCAACTACAAATTCATCGGTTACAACATCAACCCAAAAGGCGAGCCAACCTTCAAGTACTCACTTTATGGAGCTAACATCGAAGACGAAATTCGCCCCGATGAAGCCGGAAAATATTTTGTAAGAGAAATCCGAGCCGCCAATGTAAACTTGCCCAATGCTCCTTTAATGTGTCGCTTGGCCGATGGCAACTCTATTGAGGCCATAAGTGAAGACACTTTTGCCGTAAACGACAAAAGCTACTACATCAAAGTAATAGAAGGTGGTAAAGCGATTATTGTCAACAGTGGCAAACGAGCGCAGTTGCTCATGCCGGTTGGTAGTAAAATGAAGATTGCTGTGATGTTTTAATTTTAGACAAGAGATTGTGAGATGTGAGACAAGAGATTGTTAGACATGAGCCACAATGGAATTGACAAGAGAAGTTGAATTTTCTTGCTCAAACAATACAACCAAACAAGATGAAATCAACCAAAAAAATAATACAAACCATCTGCCTTTTTTGTGGAATTTGGCTTTTGGGAACTACGGTTTTTGCCCAAACCGAAAACGACTATTACAAAATATTAACCCCCGCCGTGCCCGAAGGCATCTTGCTCGAAATCGGCGGTATGGTCACACTGCCCAGTGGCGACGTAGCCGTAGCTACCCGCCGTGGCGATGTATGGCTCATTGAAAACCCGACGAGTCCTAACCCCAACTTCCGCAAATTTGCCACTGGTTTACACGAAATACTCGGTTTAGCTTACAAAGATGGCTCACTTTATTGCGCTCAACGAGGTGAACTCACCAAACTAACCGACAAAAACGGCGACGGCAAAGCAGATTCGTATGATGCCGTATATGTTTGGCCTGTATCAGGGCATTATCACGAATATTCGTATGGCCCTAAAATTGCCCCCGACGGTTCATTTTTTGTGACCTCCAACGTAGCATTTGGAAATGAGGAGTGGTGGAGGGGTGAATCTAAAGTACCCTGGCGAGGTTGGACAATGAAGATTTCGCCCGAGGGACAAATGGAACCTTTCGCTACCGGTATGCGCTCACCATGCGGTATTGGTATGATAGACGGCGAATTGTTTTATGCTGATAATCAGGGCGATTGGATGGGTTCTGGTGGTGTGGTTCATGTGCGTAAAGGTGATTTTGTAGGGCATCCAGCAGGCTTGCGTTGGTCGGGACTACCTAATTCTCCTGTAAAATTGACCACAGCTCAATTGTACGCCGTTGCAGACCCTCGCCAAACACGAGACAAAGACGGACGAGCCATTAAGCCCGAAAACAACGAGAAAGAAAACAATTGGCAAACGCTGGCTTCGCTCAAAAGTAAATTCCCCGAAGTCCGTACACCAGCGGTATGGTTGCCACATGGTGTTTTGGGGATTTCTAACGCAGAAATTATCACCGACGGCACCAATGGAGCATTTGGCCCTTTTGCAGGCCAACTACTTATAGGCGACCAAGGCCAAAGTAAAATCATGCGGGTGTTTCTTGAAAAAGTAAAAGGCGAGTACCAAGGCGCAGCGTTTGATTTCAGAGCAGGCTTTCAGTCGGGTGTGCTACGCATGGCATGGGCGCATGACAACTCACTGATGATAGGCGAAACCAATCGTGGCTGGGGCTCTTCTGGTGACCGCAACGAAGGCTTACAACGCTTGATGTGGACGGGTAAAACACCTTTTGAAATGAAAGCCGTGCGAGCCATGCCCGACGGCTTTGAGGTTGAGTTCACCATGCCACTCGACAAAGCCACTGCCGAGAACTTGGCTTCTTACAGCGTGCGAAGTTTTATTTACAAATATCACCCTGTTTATGGAAGCCCAACTGTCGGCGAGAAAACCTGTGCCATCAAAGGCGTAAAACTTTCTACTGATGGCATGAAAGCCCGTTTGGTAGTGGATGGCCTTCGTGAAACCTATATTCACGAGCTTAAATTGGAGGGTGTAAAGTCAGCAACGGGCAAATTGCCACTACTGCATACTACTGCTTTTTATACCTTAAATGCGATTCCAGAAGGTGAAAAGCTATCAGCTAACGAACTAAGTACCAAACGGAGTGCTTTGGCTACTACTGCTCCTGAAACCAAGAAAACCGATGTAAAAACTACGCTTAGTAAAGCCCCAACACTGGCAGAAATACAGCCTTTGCTCAACAAACACACCTGCTCGGCTTGCCACAATGCCACCAAAAAACAAGTAGGCCCAGCTTTTGCTGACGTAGCCAAACGTAAGTATTCTAATGAAAAAATTGTGGCGTTGATTTACAAACCAAACCCCAAAAACTGGCCAGACTACGCTACCGAAATGGCTCCCATGCCCCAAGTGCCTCGTGGCGATGCCCTCAAAATTGCCGCTTGGATTAACTCACTTGGCAGTGCAAGCAAAGAGGTGGATAAGCCGTAATTTATTCGACCTCCTTCTGACAAAAGGAGGTCGAATTTCTCACAAAAGCATGGATAACCTCGACCCACGGCCAAGCTCAAACCCCGACGATCTGGTAAACAAACTTTACTCGCTGAAAAACAGTGAAGCAGAAGATGCTTTTTTTGATAAACTTGAATCTGATTTGCCAGATAGGCGATTAGTTGAACTGCTGTTCCGTATATTAGAACGACTCGGGTCAAATAATTATGGCATTGCCTACCGCTGCTACAAACTATTAGAAACTCACGCCCATTTTTCAGACCTCGAGCGTATCAAATCAATAGCCGCACGATTGCCTGCCATAAAAGGCTTGCGAGACTACCGAGACGATTTCAAGATTAAACTCCCTAACGTACTCCAAAATAAAGGGAGAAATAAATGTGTGTGCGAAGCCAAAGCCACCAACTCAGCGTATGTAGATAAAGCATATTTTAAAGTAAATCAAGAATTTGTTGAAAACTACATCGGCATTTACCTATTAACTTGCCTAACTTGTCATAAACATTGGAAGGTAGAAGAGGACATTTCATATCACTATCCTACTTATCGTTGGTCATCTATCCCATAATTGAGTTTTCCTCTAACTGGTCTCTTACTTTGAAAAATTCATTCTACAGTTTACTGATAGGGTTCTTAATGCTTTCCCAAGCCTATGCCCAAACCTACTACGTTGCTACCTCGGGTAATAATGCCAATCCGGGTACGTTGGCCCTACCTTGGCGTACGTTTCAGTATGCTTGTAGTAATGCCCCAGTAGGTAGCACGGTCTATTTGCGAGGAGGTACTTACTCCGAAACATTTGTAACAATGAATGTGTCGGGTACTTCGGGCAACTATATTACTTTTCAGAATTATCCGTCTGAAGCACCCATTATTGATGCTTCTTTTTACTCAGGTGCCAGTACAATTTTGCGTTTGACCAATGTGAGTTATGTAAAAATAGTTGGCCTTACCTTTGCCAACGCCATCGGTAATTTTAGCACTGGTGTCATTGTAGAAGGTACGTCGCATCACATTGAACTACGCAACAACATTGTACATAACATTCATTTTTCGGCCAATGCAGGCGATGCCGTTACACCTTCTAAAAACGTAAATCCCTTGGTGGTAATAGGCAATAATGGTAGTACGGCTATTCAAGAAATAATTGTGGATGGCAACGAAGTACGAGATTGCCGCACGGGTTACAGCGAAGGCCTTACCATCAACGGCAATGTGGACGGCTTCACGTTGACAAATAACACAGTTCACGACATTACCAACATTGGCATTGTAGCAGCAGGCCATTACGGCGTTTGTCCCA
>JBGAVQ010000179.1:0-11635 GCA_044228045.1 Spirosomataceae bacterium | reverse complement strand
CTAAAATAGCATGGGAAGAAGAAACCAAAACCAAACGCTATACGGTAACAGAAGAAAACGTAGCTGAGGTAGTGGCCATGATGACGGGCATTCCAGTTAACAGAGTAGCCGCCAATGAAGGCACCAAACTCCTTCACATGGGGCAGCAGTTAAAAGGCCGAGTAATTGGGCAAGATGCCGCCATTGAGAAATTGACCAAAGCCATTCAGCGCACACGGGTGGGGCTAAAAGACCCCAAAAAGCCCATCGGTTCGTTTATTTTCTTAGGGCCAACAGGTGTAGGCAAAACCGAATTGGCAAAGGTACTTTCGAGCTATTTGTTTGATAAAGAAGATTCGCTCATTCGCATAGATATGAGCGAGTACATGGAAAAATTCAGTGTTTCTCGCCTCATTGGAGCGCCTCCGGGCTATGTGGGCTATGAAGAAGGTGGTCAATTGACCGAAAAAATTCGTCGTAAGCCTTATTCGGTAGTGTTGTTAGACGAAATTGAGAAAGCACACCCCGATGTTTTCAACATTCTACTTCAAGTGTTAGACGACGGCGTACTGACAGATGGCTTAGGTCGGCGTGTGGACTTCCGCAATACTATTATTATTATGACCTCCAACATTGGGGTTCGTGATTTGAAAGATTTTGGCTCAGGCATTGGTTTTGCTACCAAAGCCAAAACCGAAAATCAAGATGAAGTGATGCGGAATACCATTCAAAATGCATTGAAAAAAGCCTTTTCGCCAGAGTTTTTGAACCGCTTAGACGATGTGATAGTCTTCAACTCGCTCGAACGCCTGCACTTGCACCAAATTATTGATTTGATGTTGAAAAAACTATTTGTGCGAGTAACCAACTTAGGCTACAATGTAGAGCTGACAGAAGCAGCAAAGGATTTCTTAGCACAAAAAGGTTACGATCCGCAGTATGGTGCTCGTCCGTTGAACCGAGCTATTCAGCGATATTTAGAAGACCCTGTTGCCGAAGAAATCTTGAAAGGAGACCTTGCCGATGGTGATGTTATATTGGCAGACCACGATGGTACGGGCGAAACGCTCATCATATCGGTCAGAAAAGCCGAAGTGGTTGAATAGACTATTAACAATTTCTCATAAACAACAAACAGCCCTGCAAGTGTAATTTGCAGGGCTGTTTGTTTCTACTGCTCCTTAGCCAAACTTTTTAGCTTTGCCAACACCAACTCAGGCACATAAATAAATGACTCGGCAGTATGCCCATTCCTCAAAATGGCATCGTGTACTTCACGAGACAGTACAACTGGCAAATAAGACTGCAATCCAGTCAGGATAGACTCTCGCTTGATTTGCTCTTCTTGCAAGTCATATCCAATTACTACGCTATGCTCATTCTGGGGGTCGTCTTTGTAGCTATGCTCTTCTAAACGAGCATAAAATCTTTTTTTATAGGTTTGATTTCCCTCTTGCGATGATCTAAAAAAGATTCGATGATGCGGAAAACGCCTCAAAATTTCTTTTGCAACCAAGTCGCTTGCATCCAACACATCTACATTTTGGTAACGTTTATCAATTTTTTCGAGTGAAATTTGGTTGCGTGTATCTTCAAGCAGTCTATCCTTTGTTTCGGTTTGAATATAACTCACCTGTTTGCGATCTCCTACTACAATGATTCGCTTGGTGCCCCAATTGTATGTTTTTTCGATATCAAGTAATGATTGAACCATTACTTCTACTTTTTCGGGCGAGAGGTCATACTCGGTAGGTCCTGGCAAAAATAAATGCGTATCAGTTACTGGAAAAAACAAGTATTCGCCACAATCTTTGGCATGAGCTCGGTTGAGGTTACGCACCAGTGAGTCAAAGGGGGCATTCATATCAAAACTTAGCCAGTGAACGGTAAAGACAGGCTTGCGTGAACTCAATATAATTACCTCATTGGCAGGGTGTTGTATCGTAAACTGCTCTCCAATAAAATCGCCGTTTCCTACAAACAAAATGCTATGCCCAGGTTTAAAACAATAATTAACATCACCTTTTTCTACCAGTTTTTCGAGTGATGTTTTGGCTTCAATCACACGGTCGAGCCAGGTTTTTTGTTCTACAAATTGGTAAAGTTTACGAATACCCACTACTCCAAACGAGTACATGATCACATGAGGAAAATGATAGATGATGTTGGGTTTCTTGACGGGATCTCCCAAAATATCCCAAACATAATCTACACCCCGCATGATATGCGGCTCCATGTTGGTCCATTCAGGTAGTATTTTAACAATTGCAGCATAAAACTCTGGCCAGATAGCCATAGTAGAACCCAGCAATATAGAACCTGGAAGTGCAATCTTAGACAAAATTTTGAACACCCTGCCTTGAGGAATAGCAGGGTCAAATTTCAAAATATGTTCTACTTCTTGAGGGGTAAGTGCCTTATCGCCTTTTATTTTAGCAGCAATGGCAGTTAGTTGTTTATTCGTCACTTTGGGGGGCGAAACTGACATATCTGATAGCGTAAAAGTGTTGGTTAATTATTGCCAAACGACAGTCCGAACGTCCACGTAACGTCGGTATTTTTTGCATTTTCTATTACGAAACTTTCATACGAATTAATCAATGATGTTACCAGTGCGAGATGCTTGGTTATATGGAATGAAAAACTTGTCAGGGCGTTCCAACGAAGGTTATTATCAAGAAGCGACGGTTGCACAAATGTTGAATTGGTAAACTTCACAGCATTTTTAAATAGGTGCGCTTCTATTTTGAAGCGGGTAGAGTTACGAACAGCTATGACATCTTCTTTATTTTCAAAGTCTGTTTTCTCATATAAAAGTGCATTAGTAATACTGATTTTTACCTTAGAGTCTTTGCGCCGAGGCCCCCCTATTACTCTGATTCCCATGCCAAACCCACCTACGTACCGTTCGTTGATTTTACGCAGGTTGCTACGCTCGAATGCGCCAAAGCCCAGCACATAAAAGCTATGCGTATCATAATAAACGGTCGTATTGAGGTCAAGAAACAACTCGTCTTCGGCTTTTACACCATTTAGGGTGCCATAGGTGTAGCGAGGATTGGTAAAAAAGCCAAAGTCTGACCTGGGATGTTCAAAATTAAAAGCAAACGAAGCACCTAATAGCTCACGCCGCACATTGCCCGACTTAAAGTCCCCGTTAAGCGCAAACGAATAGGTAATGGCTTTTACAGGTACTGACCTAACAGCAACTTTACGCACAGAATCACTGCGAGATATTACATTTTTTTTGATTTGGGTAGAGTCAGAGGTCGTTTTTTGAGATGATTCCTTTTTTTGTACAACATCTATTTTGTGTACAATTGAGTCACTGACGGCTTTTTTTAATGAATCTTTTGGGACTGCTACGCTTCCTTTTTTAAGTGTAGAATCTGACACCACCTTGGGCGTAGGTGACACATCTTGCGCATGAAGGCAAGCTGCATACAAGCAAAAGTACAGAAGGAGGTAATAAGTTTTGAGCACAGTAAGATGAAAGATTTATCAAATAAAAAAAACACCGACCTTTTTTCCAAAACCAATTGAGTAAACGGCAGTAAAAGTTATGTTGGGCTTATCATTTGCCCTAATCTTTGCCTCTTTTGTCGAAAAATATTGCCAGTCCTTATCAATTCACTAATTTTGAACGTTCTAAACTATAGTACGGGCTATTCGCCCATTCAGAAAATACTAACCATGACTTTACTTAGTAACAAAGTAGCCCTTATTACGGGTGCTTCACGAGGGATTGGGCGTGCCATTGCAACTCGGTTTGCTCAAGAAGGTGCCAACGTTGCCTTCACCTACCTTTCGAGTGTAGAAAAAGGCCAAGCGCTCGAAGCCGAACTGGCTGCTTTCGGCATCAAAGCCAAAGGATACCGCTCCGATGCCTCTGATTTTCAGGCAGCAGACCAACTCATTACCGATGTTGTAGCAGATTTTGGCAAATTAGACATTGTGGTCAATAACGCTGGCATTACTCGTGACGGCCTGCTCATGCGCATGACCGAAGAACAATGGGACGAAGTGCTACGTGTAAACCTCAAATCGGTTTTTAACCTTACCAAAGCTGCCACCAAGCCCATGATGCGTGCCAAAAGCGGCTCTATTATTAACCTCACGTCGGTAGTGGGCCTTAGGGGTAATGCTGGGCAAGCCAACTATGCGGCTTCAAAAGCAGGTATTATTGGTTTTACTAAATCAGTTGCTTTGGAGTTGGGTTCTCGCAATATTCGTTCAAACGCCATAGCACCAGGCTTTATTGAAACCGAAATGACACACGGTCTTGATGAAAAAGCCCTTGAAAGCTGGAAAAGTTCTATTCCGCTCAAACGTGGCGGCCAACCCGAAGAAGTGGCTGATGCTTGCGTATTTTTAGGCTCTGACCTCTCTCGCTACATCACAGGGCAAGTGCTACAAGTAGATGGCGGGATGTTGACGTAGATAAAGACCTAAGTGATATTGAAGTAGGAGGTACGAAGTAAGATTTCATGCTATTGGTTTTTAGTGTTTTACATCTTACTTCCTGCCTCATACTGCACACGACTCCATTCATTTAGGCATTTGACACCGATAACTAAGTCTTAAAAAACATCTTCAACCTTTTATAACATGCAGATAAAAGAGCAGATAAGTATTGAAAACTTTGATGGTAAAACATTCAAAATCAGGCTTGTTGAAGCGATAGACAATACCAAGGCAGTTATTACTCATTATCTTCATAACATTTCAAATGGCATTTCAACACATTATAAAGAAGATGCCGAACGTTTTTTGAATGACTTTTTGAGTGCAAACTATCCCAACCAAGATTTATCAATAGTTAGGGAATCTGCCATTCAAAACTTGTTATTTGAGGTTGAAAATGTACCTTTCACAACTCCTAAAAATTATAAATTTAAGTTTATTGATTTATTTGCTGGGATTGGCGGATTCAGAATAGCTATGCAAAATTTGGGAGGGAAGTGTGTTTTTACAAGTGAGTGGGATAAAGAAGCCCAAAAAACATATAGAGCAAATTTCGGTGAAGTGCCATTTGGAGATATAACAAAGGAAGAAACAAAAAAATATATTCCTTCTGAATTTGATGTGCTTTGTGCAGGTTTTCCATGTCAAGCATTTTCAATTGCAGGTAGGCGAGGAGGATTTGAAGATACAAGAGGAACGCTATTTTTTGATGTTGCCGAAATTATTCAAAAACACAAACCAAAAGCATTTTTTCTTGAAAATGTGAAAGGGTTAAAAAGTCATGATAAAGGGAAGACACTTGAAACTATCTTGAATGTATTGCGTAATGATTTAGAATATTTTGTACCAGAACCGCAAATTATCAATGCTAAGGACTTTGGTGTGCCACAAAATCGAGAACGTATTTTTATAGTTGGTTTTAGAAAGGACTTGAACATAAATGAATTTGAATATCCATCACCAACTGAGAAAAAAGTTTCTTTTGCAGAAGTAAAAGAAAAAGAGAAAGTAGCTACAAGATATTACCTATCAACTCAGTACCTACAAACTTTGGTAAACCATAAAACACGGCATGAAGGAAAAGGAAATGGATTTGGTTATGAAATCATTTCAGATAATGGAATAGCAAACGCCATAGTAGTAGGAGGAATGGGACGAGAGCGAAATTTAGTTTTTGATGATCGGATTACTGATTTTACACCAGAAACGAAAATTAAAGGTGTGGTAAATCGAGAAGGAATTAGAAAAATGACCCCTCGTGAGTGGGCAAGATTACAAGGGTATCCAGACACATTCAAAATTGTAGTTGCAGATGCTTCAGCTTACAAACAATTTGGCAACTCTGTGGCTGTACCTGCTATTCAAGCAACAGCTAAAAATTTGATTGAAAGAGTCATCCATAACGATAAAAAGTATGTAATGCTTTCTTCTGAAATGGACGTTGGGCGATTTTTACAAGATTCGAAGAGTCGGCAATTTGAACAAATAAGTATGCCGAATGGGCATATTTATTTTGAAATTAATAATCTTTGGGAAGCAAGAAATCTGTGCAAAGAATTTATCGATAAATATAATCTTGGAGGTAGTAACTGGACAGGGGGTAGAGTTATTGACGAAGATTTTAATTTTATTGCCCATATTTCCTATAATGGAAGAATTTGGGACAATGAGAATTGGAAAAATGCTAACGAAATTATAATAGATGAACCAGTTAAACCAACTCGGAATAACCGTAGGGCAAAACAACAAAGCAGAGTTGGTATTTGATGAGCTTTTTACGAGTTTTTTAGACGTAGAATATTCAAAACCATCTGATTATGTGACTCAATATTGGGATAGATATGTCACTCATGGCGAGCGTAATAATAATCTAAACGGAAAAATATTTGAGTACATTTTGGCTACTCTTTTCGTTCGTGAGGGTATTTTGCCAATTTATATGAGTGCAAAAGTTGCTTTTGTTCCAAATGTAATTTACGACCTAATGTTTTATACACAAGAACGTGGGCCGATTTGTATAAGCGCAAAAACAAGTTTGCGGGAACGGTACAAACAAGCTGATTTAGAGGCCATTGCTTTGAAATATGTTCATAGGAAAGCACTAAGCTATTTGGTTACCCTTGAAGAAAAAGAAGCAAAAAGTGTACAGCAAAAAATAAAAACAGGCGATGTTATTGGTTTGGATAATGTGGTAGTTGCTACAAGCCCTGATTTTAATACGCTTGTACAAGAGCTTAAAAACTTTAACTTTTCTGAACCACCAACGGTGAAAGTCATAGAATCCAATCAAATAATAACTGCGGAAAAGGTAGCAAACTTGAAATAAAAAAGGTTCTATAAGATTTATCTGGAACTATCTACCATCACCATCACCTCAATGCCTACTTTGCCCTAATGGCTAATTTATGAACCTCGATATTCTCTTTCAAAGTAACCCCCTCTGGATTCCGGTCTGCCTATTGGTGGGTGTGGTTTACGCCTTTGCACTCTACCAAGCAAAGCCTATTTGGAGCAAAACCATCAATTACGCACTGGCGACAAGTCGGTTTGTGTTGGCGAGTTTGTTGTGTTTTTTATTACTGAGCTGGCTACTCAAGCAAACCCGCACCACTACTGAGAAAAAAACAGTGGTGGTGGCCCTCGACAACTCGCAGTCGCTCATGGGCGAAGGGCGAAACAAGCTGAACTCTGTATTGAGCGACCTCAAAAAACTACAAGAAGAACTCAAAGACAAAGACTTTGAGGTTTCGCTACAAGTGCTTGACGAACAGCCCGTTTCAGAAATAGACTCCGTAAAGTTCAATCAAAAAACCACTAATCTTGCTGACTTGTTGGGTTCTATCAAAAACAATTTTGAAGGCCGCAACCTTACTGATGTAGTGCTGCTTACCGACGGCATCTACAACCAAGGCGCATCGCCCACGTTTGGCAACTACAATTTTCCGGTTCATAGCATTGGTGTAGGCGATACCATTCCGAAACGTGATGTCAATCTCAAAACGGTCTATGCCAACAAGATAGCCTATCTGGGCAACAAATTCCCGATTCAGGCAGATGTGTTGGCCAATGGTTTTGTAGGTAAAACCGTTACTGTATTCTTGAAACAAGGTGAAAAAATTATTGACCAACAAAGCGTTACTTTTACACAAGATGGGGCTATTTCGCAGGTAAATTTCTTGACATCTTCGTCACAAAAAGGCTTGCAACATTATACGGTGGAAGTAAATGCCCTGGCTGGGGAATTTACTACTCGCAACAATAGGCAGGAGGTTTATATTGACATTATTGATGGTAAAGAAAAAATACTGTTGCTTGCCCTTGCGCCTCATCCTGACTTGAAAGCTATTAGGAGTATTATTGAGAAAAACGACAACTTTGAGTTAGACATCAAAATCCTTTCGCAAAGTCCTGAATTACAGACTGATAAAAAGTACGATTTGCTTATTTTACACCAGTTACCCGATTATTTCAACACCTACAACGAGTTGGTACGGCGTTACGTCAATCAAGGGCTGCCGTGTTTGTACATTGTAGCCAATCAGTCGAGCATGCAGCAGTTGAATTCGATGAATCAGTTGATTCAAATGAATGCCCAAGCAGGACAAACCGACAAAGTGACTGGTTATTTTAACCCTAACTTCAAACTGCTCAACTTTGATACAGAAAAGTTAGAAATCTTAAAGAAATTCCCACCGATGTCGGTACCATTTGGCGAATACCGCCTACTGCCAAACACCGAAATCATTCTGTATCAGCGAGTTGGCACTGTACAAACCCAAAAGCCCCTGCTGATGGTGAGTAACGGAGCTAACCGCTCGGCCATGCTCTTGGGCGAAGGGCTGTGGGCGTGGCGCTTAGAGGAATATGATTTAACTGAGAAACACGAAGTTGTTGACGAAATTATCACTAAGGTTATTCAGTTTATTTCAACTAAGGACGACAAACGCAAGCTACGGGTGTATCCACTCAATAATGAATTCTTGTTGGGCGATAAGGTGGTTTTTGATACCGAGGTCTATAACGACATTTACGAAAAACTCTACAACCAATCTATCAAATTAGACCTCACCGACGAGCGAGGCAAGGTAAGAAATTATACTTACACCAACACGCAGGGTAATTCTCGGTTCGATATCAGTGGCTTGCAGCAAGGCGTGTATCGCTACAAGGCTTCGGTTACGGTATTAGGCAAACCCGAAGAGGTATCGGGGCAGTTTGTAGTAAAAGACGTAGCCTTAGAGTCGCTAAACACTACAGCAGACTTTAATCTCTTGCGCCAACTTTCGCAACAAACAGGTGGTAAATTTGTGGCTGGTAACCAGATAGATGCCCTCAAAACTTACTTACTAAGTAGGAATTTACCCGATAAAATTGACGCTACCGAAGAACTCCGTGAGCCTATCAACCTGCGGTGGTTGTTCTTTGTGTTGATGATTTTAGTAACTATTGAATGGGTAACTCGCAAATTTCAGGGAGGGTATTAGCAGTGCTGGTATTCAAATTAATGATGCCAAACTCCTTCATTTTTTTGTAGTTAAACATAATTTTACTTTTTTTACGTTATTGATACAATCGCCGAAAGGTCAGCTACGCAAATCCTAAACATTTTTAAATAATAGTATGCCTTTTCTTCCGCTTCAGTCCCTCACCATGACTCCCGACAGCGTGGCAACAAGTACCCAAGCCGCTGCCGAGTCTATTTCTTATGCTGAATTACTCATCAAAGGTGGTTGGGTTATTTACCCGATTGCATTTTTGTTGCTAATGTCTGTGTATTTTATTGTCGAGCGAATTTTGTTTATCAATCGTAGTGCACAAATTAACCTCACGCTCATCAATCAGCTCAAAAATGCTGTTTTGGGCGGCGACCTCAAAAGTGCCGTTACTTTTTGCCGTAGTTCAGACATTGCCCTGGCCCGAATACTCGAAAAGGGGGTCATTAGAGTGGGTAAACCCATTAAAGATATTGAAAGTGCCATGGAAACCCAGTCAGGTATTGAAATTGCCCAAATGGAAAAAAACTTGGGGTTTTTGGGTCTTATTGCCAGCATTGCGCCTATTTTGGGCTTTATTGGTACTATTTCGGGGGTTATCCGTATATTTTACGACATTTCGGTTTCACAAGACATCAGTATCAATGTGATTTCGAGTGGTTTGTACGAAAAAATGATTTCGAGTTTTGCGGGGCTTATTGTGGGGGTAATTGCCTACAGTGGCTATCACTTACTCAATATGCGTATTGATAAGTTTACACTGCATCTGCAAAATGCAGCCATGGAGTTTTTGGACACCCTAAATGCTCCACTTCGATGAAACTCAAACGCTTAAAACGCTTCCACGTTGAGGTAGCAACCAGCTCACTCAACGACATCATGTTTTTTTTGTTGCTCTTTTTTCTCATCATTTCTACGCTTGCCAACCCAAACGTACTGAAATTGATGTTGCCGCAGGCATCTAACAACGCCAAACAGACCAATCAGCCTATTGTGGTTTCTATCTCCGAAAGCAAAGAGTATTTTGTAGATAGCAAGCCCGTAGCATTTTCTGAATTAGAATCGGTTATAATGGAACAAGTCAAAAAGTTTCCAGAAACACCTGTTGTGATTCAAGCAGACAATCGCCTGACTGTTCAAGATTTAGTGGATGTTATTGAAATAGGGGCAAAAAATAACCTCAAAATGGTAATGGCTACCCGAGGGAAAAGTTAGAAAACTCCTCACAAGCCAGTATCGTACTTCTTAAACAAAGCAACAATACCACTTTCGGCATTGATTTTTAAGCGGTTTGACTTGGCAAATGCTTCCATAGCACCTTCTTTTTCACCGAAAAGTTTGAAAATGCGTTTTCCCGTTGGAACTGGAATACGCTCGTTGTTGAATAGCCAGTAATATTTGGCTGATTTCACATACATACCCTCATATTCGGCGTGTGGTCCACTTACCTCATACCCATTCTGCTCCGATGGTTTATTCAACTCGAGCATACAGGTATGTTCTTTCAGCAAAGTGGAGTTAGTACCCTCATATATGGTTTCGTAGTAAGTGTTGTCGAGTAGCTGAAAATTATGCCCTTTAATGGTAAATGCCTTTATTTTGACAGCTACGGCCTCTTGGGTGGTGTCTTCGGCCACATAAACCGTCTTTCTCTGAATATTGTAGGCCATCTGCACCCCTTGCAAGATAGAATTGGTGGTGGTAACAATCTCGCCTTGGTACCAGCCATTCATAAAATACGGCGTTCCTTTAAAGAGTTTGGTGAATTCGCCGTAGCGGTTGTTTACCACATCATTGTTCTTAAAAAACGCTATCAAAGCAGTATCCCCTTTGGCAGTAACCGTTATCTTTGTATCGTCGCTGGCAAGACGAGCTTGGCGCATAAAAAAGGTTGTATAGTTGTTTTGAGCTATCACCTGGCTCGATAGGCCGCCAATAAGCAAAAAAAGAAATACGTATTTCATAGGCTTTGGTTAGCCAAATGAGGCATTTGGCCAATTATGTTGATAAAGTGATACATCAAAAGGAACTTTAGTAAAGTTAGGACAAAATTATTGGAAGATTCAAGTAAGCATATCACATTTTTTTTTTCACTTTTGGCAAGAGTGCAAAAATGCCCTCTCCTACTTCGTGTGAGACGGTATGCTACTTTGGGTCTTCTCTTTTTTGTTAATCACTTCAATACTTCTGCTCAGGTCAATAAAGCTCGCCTCAACGGGTTAATTATTGGTCAAGGGGTAGTATTTGCGGGTGGGTTGTATGGCTTAGGTAAGGCATGGTACAAGCATCCGCTCAAAAATTTCCATACTTTCAACGACAACAAAGAATGGCTCAAAATTGATAAAATAGGGCACAGTTACACAGCGTATCAGATTGCTCGCTTGGCCAATAGTGGCTATCAATGGACAGGGCTAACCACCAAACAATCAGCGGGTTATAGCAGCATTAGTGGACTAATGTTTCAGCTACCTATTGAGATTTTAGACGGCTTTTCGCCAGACTACGGTTTTTCGGTAGGCGACATGGTGGCCAACCTAACAGGGCCTATTATCTTAGCAAGTCAGCAATTGGCTTGGGGCGAAGCTCGCATTGCTCCCAAGTGGTCGTTTCACCCAACTGCACTCGCCCGTGAGCGACCCGAACTGCTGGGGCGCACCATGGGTGAGCGTTGGCTCAAAGACTACAACGGCCAAACCTAC
>JBGAVQ010000178.1:0-11744 GCA_044228045.1 Spirosomataceae bacterium | reverse complement strand
GGATTTAAACAAGCACAAAAACTTATAATAATTGAAATTCAAGAATATCAGGAAGAGTTATCTTCTTTGAAAGAAAAATTGAAAGATTCTGGCAGAAAAAAATTAAAAGAACTTAAAAAGGAAATTATTATTCAACAAGAAATTATTGAAAATAGAATATCTTCTTTTTCTCATATAGTGGACACAATTGTTTGGCAACTAACAGGTGTTCAAATAGCTACTGCTAGACGTTTATATATTCAAGAGGAAGGGGGTAAGGTTTTAAACAATTCTAATATTTCTCATGCAATTCCGCCGTTGTTGGTGTTCTCACCAACGACAACAATATGCCAAGATTGAGCATTTGTACTTCCAATTGTAAACATCTCTAAGCATATTCAATTCTATATGAAGAACTACACGGGTAGGTATGGCAAGCGGCAGAACTTTAAAGGTGAGCTAATCAAAGAAGTCACTTTCATCAATGGCATATTTCAAGGGAAATAAACAACAGAAACATGACTACCATCGGCGTTGAAATATTGAACACTAAAACTGAAAATGAGCATCAAATGACCCTTTCAGCCTTAGAAGATACCCTACGGCAGCATGGTGTTTTTGAAACCTTTGGCATAGCTCAGTTAGGCGTTTTTGGCTCATTTGCCAGAGGGGAAGCCTATCAAGATATTGATTTTTTGTTAGAACAGGATTTAGACTACGAAACTCGAAAACGCTTAAAAAATCGGCTTTCGAGGATTTTGAAAGTAAAAATAGACCTTGTTCCTGCAAAATTTGCCGACCCTATTGTTTTGTATAATGCTCAAAAAGAGTTACAATATGTCTGCAAATAGAAGTCGAGACTTACTGCCGCTATTGGTCATGTTAGAATCAGTAGAGAAAATTCTGTTGTATGCCAATGGCTTTCAAACAGCAGAGCGTTTTTTTTGGCTGATGACCAAGTAAGGTTTAATGCCAGTTTGTTGTTATTGTCCAATATTGGCGAAAATGTGGGCAAAATATCAGAAGAAACTCGGGTGGCTTATTCCACTTTTCCGTGGAAACAAGTACGTGGCTTGCGAAATCGTATAGCCCACGACTATACAGGTATTGACTATGAAATGGTTTTTGAAATTATCACCCACCACATACCACCACTCAAAAACGCTCTTGAAAACATTATAAAACTGGGTTTAGACAATAGCTTTTTTGATAAAAATGAATGTATGGTGGCTAAAAACAGCGTTTTTTACAAGCATATCAATATTGAGCAATATCTTTTATGATGAAGTAAAAGGTATCTTCCTACTATGGTTTGTATTTCACCTGAGCGCATAGCTCCACGACATCGACGAAAGCAATTGGCTAATCAAAATTTCTTTCGCTTGGGTTGTTGGACTGTACTACCTCCGATTAAGGCAAAACACTTCGCCACTCTCTCAGTTTTACCCCACCTTCACTTGCCTGAGATGATTATAGGCTTCAAACGGAGTTATATATACTCCCAAAATTAGAGCGAGCATCGGGGGAAAAGCATCGTTTTTCGGAAGAAGATGCAGCTTCGTCAACAGCTTTCAAGGTTTTACATCCAATTTACAATAATTTACACTTCGTCGGAAAATGCTTGTTTAGCTTTATCGAAAAAATAAGCACATGTTTAAAAATAACGTAAATGCCATTTGTTTGGTTGTTTTGAGTTGCTGTTGGTTCATTGCTTGCGGACTTAACAAGAATACCCGCAGCTCAGTTGATGATTCAAAAGGGAGTGTTATCAATACAATTAAGCCTTCGATTGTGCAAAAGCTAAAAGAATTTGATCATTTGCCCGTTGAGGAGAGAGTTGCCCTTTACCACAAGCTAAAAAAAGAAAGCCCTGATACTTATACTTTTGGGAATGAGGATGAACTGACCATGTATGGCTATGGGTTGCTTTGGGGCAAAAAAGTGACCGAGGCCGTTGCAATTTTTAAGTTGATTGTGGCAGAATTCCCTAATTCCTCCAACGCCTATGATAGCTTAGGTGAAGGATACCTGAACAGTGGCGACAAGGAACTGTCTTTGGTCAACTATGAAAAATCACTGAAGCTCAATCCCGATAACTTTAATGCTCAAGACCAGATTGAACGCATACAGCATCCTGATAGAAAACCTGAAAAACCTTCGGAGAAGTTCGTTAAAATTTTTACGCCCAACCAGTACAAAGCCGATTTACAGCAATTGGGTGAAACGCTACTAAAGGTTCACCCCAACGCACTCAAATTTATTAGTAAAGAGGCATTCTGGAAAACCATTGAAGAGAAGAAATCCCTGATTACGGACAAAACAACTTATGGTGAATTTGCCTGGCATTGCAATGAAATAATTGCCAATGTTCATTGTTCGCATACCACAATGGGGAGTTTTTATCCTGAAAATGCAATGTTGCCGATTGCATTAAGGTTTCCGTTGCAAACCCGTTGGGTAAATAATCAATTATTTGTGATTGAGCCATTTAACAATGCTGATAAAGTGAAGATAAAAGATGAAATAGTGAGTATAAATGGCATTGCTGTTGCTGACATTATGAAAGATATTTATAGGCATATCGTGTCGCAAGGCTATGTAGAAACCACCAAGAAGCATTTTTTTAATTGGTGGTCAACAGGTATGATTCCTTATGCACTTGGTTTTCCGGAGACTTATCAAATAATCGTTAAAGGAGTACAAGCCCCCATTGTGTTGCGCAAAGCAGAAACATTTAAAGACCCATTTGAAGATTCATCTATCAAGCATTGTACAAATCAATTATGCTTTGAAGTATTGGATGAGAAATCGGCCATTATCACGATTTCGTCATTCAACTTTTACCCTTGGAATAACCTCTCCGTGTTTAAAGCATTCATGGATAAGACTTTTGCAGAAATCAATGAAAAAGGCATTAAAAAGCTTATTATAGATGTGCGTTTTAATGGGGGAGGTTCCCAGCAATGTGCGTTTTAATGGGGGAGGTTCCCAGCAATCCAGTATTCACTTGTTGCGGTATTTGGTTAACAAGCCTTTTGTTTATTATTCAACAGCTAAGTTTGAAGGAAAAACTGCCAAAATAGACGGTGAAGAGGAGATTGCTCCCTTTGAAAACCGTTTTAAGGGCAAATGTTATTTTTTGATAGACGGAAATGGGCAATCCACAACGGGTCATTTCATGTCGTTGGTTAAAGTTTTGAAACTGGGAACTATTGTGGGTGAAGAACTTGGGTCTAATCAATTTTGCTCGGCAGGACAAAAAATATGCAGACTAACAAACACCAAATTGGAATATTATGTAGCAAACAATACCCATGAGTCAACAGCCACATCATTGCCCGATGAGGTTGGGATTTTACCTGATTATTATGTTACACAAAGCATTGATGAATATTTGGGTAAGATCGATGCAGTGAAGGCATACACGATTGAACTCATAAAGAAACAACTTTAATACAATGAAAAACAGAGCACGCTTCACCTCAAGTATATTTACTTTCAAAATCAAGACAAGTACAAGGAAAAACGCATAGTTTTGCAGAAAAAGGTTCGTGTGCTGATATTGAAGCCAAAAGAGACTAAAAATGAACAAATTTGCCCTACTTTTTACCCTGAATTGTGCAATGCTTACTGCTAATGCCCAGACAGTTTTACCCCTTTACGAAGGAGCAATCCCCAACAACAAAGCCAGTGTAGTGGCTTCTTTGGATTCTGAAACCAAGGAAGCTGGCAGTAAAAACGATGGCTTTTTGCGTTTACGCAACATTACCATGCCGTCTATTACTGTTTATAAAGCCGAAAAACCAAACGGCATGGCGGTCATTATTTGTCCGGGTGGTGGTTATTATATTTTAGCTGCCAGTCACGAAGGTTCAGATGTGGCCAAACGATTCAACGAAATGGGTGTAACAGCTTTTGTTCTGAAATATCGCCTTCCAACTACGCCTGATTTGCTCGAAAATAAAGAGATTGGCTCGCTAATGGATGCCCAGCGGGCTATCCAAATGGTAAGGGCAAAGGCAAAAGAATTTGAAGTTAATCCTGCCAAAATCGGCATTATGGGCTTTTCGGCGGGCGGCCATGTGGCTGCTACGGCTGCTACGCATTTTACCTCTCCTGTGGTGGCAGGGGCAAAACCAGCAGAAGTACGACCAGATTTTGCCATATTGGGCTATCCGGTAGTGAGTTTTCGGGCTGAAATCGCTCATGGTGGCTCACGAGATGCGCTTTTGGGAAAAGATGCACCCAAATCTAAGATAGATTATTACTCAAACGAGCTACAAGTTACTCCCCAAACACCTCCTACGTTTTTGGTTCATGCCGCCGACGATGGAGCAGTACCCGTCGAAAATTCAATTGAGTTTATGTTGGCGTGTAAGCGCAATAAAGTACCAGTTGAACTGCACATTTACCCAAAAGGAGGCCATGGCTTTGGCATGAACAACCCCACAACCGCAGATAAATGGATGGAGCGAGTTGAGAACTGGATGAAGGGCCTTTGAATTAATGGCATTAATGCGGCTTATTATCAGCTAATTCGTTGATTCCAATGTGTCCTACTGTGTCTATGTGGTTAGCTTCTTCTCCAAAAATAAAAAACTGGAATCCCGAGCGCTACAATGCCCAAGCCAATAAAACTCGTGGTAGGCTTGGTGATTATTAAATTGACACACAAGGCAGTGGCTATTATCAGATAAATGGCAGGAACAACCGGATACCCAAAAGCTTTGTATGGCCGAGCTGCGTCAGGTTGTTTACGACGAAGGATAAAAACGCCCAAAATGGTAAGAATGTAAAAAATCAGAACAGTAAAAACGGTGTAGCTCAGTAAATCACTGTATGTCCCCGATAGGCAAAGTACGCAAGCCCAAGCACTTTGTAGGATTAGTGAAATGGCAGGTACTCCTCTGGTGTTGAGGAGTTTGGCTTGTTTGAAAAATAGATTTTCTTGTGCCATTGCATAATAAACCCTTGACCCAGCCAAGATAAGTCCGTTGTTGCACCCAAAGGTTGAAATCATAATAAAGACAGCCATAATAGCCGTGCCGATATTGCCAAAAATTACCTCAGCAGCAGCTGTACCTACTCGGTCGTTAGCGGCAAACATAATGCCCCTTTCAATTACATTGTTTGCGTTAAAAACGCCTTTTACGGGTAATAGCATTTGATAGGCAATATTTGCCAATAGGTATAAGATACTTACTAACAACGTACCATAAAAAAGACTAAGGGGAATGTTTTTGTGAGGGTCTTTGATTTCGCCGGCAGTATAGGTAATGCCATTCCATGCCGAACTCGAAAACAGCGGCCCAATCATAGCCGTTCCGAGCAACATGACCATTGGTAGTCCATTAAAAACGGTTGAAATACCAGTAGATTTGTCTGTCTTAAAAACTGTCCATGCCTCTTGCCAGTTAATTGACCAAGTCTCTTGTGACAAACCCACCCAAATGCCCAATATAATTAAGCCTAATAAAGCCGTAGTTTTGGTAAGTGTCAAGACAAGTTGAACAAATTTGGCTTCCTTAACACCACGGATGTTTATAATAGTTAACACAACAATGCTTAAAACAGCCAGCAGTTGGGCAGAGTTGATTTTGAAAGTGCCAATGGTTAACAGAATATTTTTTTCATCAAAAAAAGGAAAAATTACTCCAGAAAAACGCCCAAAAGCTACGGCTACGGCAGAGATAGTGCCTGTTTCAATTACTAAAAAGGTACACCAACCGAACAGAAAAGCAATTAGTGAGCCATAAGCTTCTTTTAAATAGACAAATTGCCCGCCTACTTTGGGCATCATGCCAGCCAATTCGCCATAACTCAATGCACCAATTAGTGTCATTATGCCTGTGGCAATCCACAAGGTAAGTACCCAACCAGCACCACCTACATTGCGGGCAACTTCGGCAGTGACAATAAAAATACCAGAGCCAATCATAGAACCAACCACAATAAGGGTAGCATCTAACAGGTTGAGTTCTCGTTTGGGGGCTTGGGACATAATCGAAAGGTTTATAATTGATTAGAATTGCTTTAAGTGTCGTGAAAATTAGACAATGAATAACCCATGCAATTCACGACATTTAGTTTTAAGTGCAACAAGATAGCCGTTTTCTGTTTGGCAACAAAAAAGCCCGTCAATTTCTGACAGGCTTATAAGTTTATTGACTGAGCGCAACTACAAATTTACAAATTTCATAGCGTATTCACTGTATCGAGTGCCTATTACAGCGTTTTTGGGGCAGGCTGCCTCGATGCTTTCCAAATCCTGAGCAGACAGTACTATATCTACACTTTGAGCATTTTCTGATAGGTATTTTGGGCGTT
Source organism: Spirosomataceae bacterium (assembly GCA_044228045.1). Classification (GTDB taxonomy): domain Bacteria; phylum Bacteroidota; class Bacteroidia; order Cytophagales; family Spirosomataceae; genus JAXLVB01. The sequence continues at coordinate 5,438 of JBGAVQ010000178.1, read as the reverse complement.
TTGTGCCTGGGATGGGGATAATATTAGGACTTTGAGCCAATACCCATGCTATGGCTAATTGCGAAGTTGTACAGCCTTTTTGTTTGGCTATTTCTTCTAATTTCAAAACTAAATCTAAGTTTTTCTGGAAGTTTTCACCTTGATAACGAGGCACTAAGCGACGAAAATCGTTTGGCTCAAAGTCGTCAAAGTTTTTGATTTGACCCGACAGAAACCCACGTCCTAATGGACTATATGCCACAAAAGCGATACCTAATGCTTGACAAGTCGCCAGCAATCCGTCTTCAGCATCACGGCTCCACAACGAGTATTCGGTTTGTAAAGCGGTAATTGGATGAACTTTTACGGCTCTCTGAATGGTCTCAACATTGGCTTCGGACATACCGAGGTAACGCACTTTTCCTTCTTTTACCAAATCGGCCATTGCTCCAATGGTTTCTTCAATAGGCACTGAAATGTCAACTCGGTGTTGGTAATACAAGTCAATTACATCGGTTTGTAAGCGACGAAGACTATCTTCACAACTTTGGCGTACGTATTCGGGTCTTCCGTTAAAGCCACGTTTGGTAGGGTCGGCTGGGTCTCGAACAATGCCAAACTTAGTTGCTAAAAAGACTTTGTTTCGTCTGCCTTTCAATGATTTTGCAAGTAGCTCTTCATTTTTGAATGGGCCATAAATATCGGCAGTGTCCCAAAAGTTGATACCCAACTCGAGCGATAAGTCTAAGGTGGCTAACGAGGCTGTTTCGTCGGCTTCGCCATAAAACTCGCTCATACCCATACAGCCCAAGCCGATGGCAGAAACTTGCTCTTTTGTATTGCCTAATATTCTGGTTTTCATTGGTTTAGATCGTAAGTTGTAGTGTTTGGCTGAGGCGTTTGTATGGTTCGATTATTTTTTCTTTCCTCTTGTAATCAACACCACGGCTCCTACAATTAAGCTGGCAGCAATGAGCATTTGTGGATTTAAAGGTTCACCAGCCAAGAGGAAACCAAGCGTAATGGCTACTAATGGATTAACGTACGTATAGGTAGAAACCAGTGTGGGATCAGCTTTTTGAGTAAGCCAGCCGAAGACCGAAAAACCCAATAACGATCCAAATGACAGCAAATATAGGAAAGATAAAACAGGTTTTGAATTGAGTGAGAGTGGTTCTACTTTTGAGAAGTCTCCTAACAAACCACTAATCACCAACGAAACAAGCCCTCCAACCAATAATTGCATACCCGACAATGTGGCTGGAGTCAAATTGTAAGTTGCTCGTGAGGTAATCATTACCCCAATACTCCAACTGATTCCGCCCAACATCATGAAAAATATACCCCAACCAAAGTAGGCTTCTTTGCCGTCAAGGGCTAAGTGGCTTAAACTCATTAAGTAACCAACACCAATGATACCAACCATGCAGCCTAATATTACCTGATAACTGGGGCGTTTTTTGTCTAAATACCATGTCATTATAGTCATTAAAACAGGTACTTGCGCTCCGAATAATGCCGATAATCCTGATGGCACTAAACGTGCTGCAAAAGAAATAGCTCCATTACCTATGGTAATCATAAGCAAACCCGTCAAGGTTGCCAATTTCCAATCGTTGAGAGTTGGTTTTACAAAGTTTTTCCCAAAAAACTTACCAAAACTAAACAAAATCAAACCTGCAAGTGTAGTTCTCATACCCGAAACCAGCATAGGAGGGACACTCTCAACCACGAATCTAATGGCCAAATAGGTACTTCCCCAGACAAAATACAGGATAATGAGGCCTAACCAAACATTGAAATCGGGAGTTGGATAACTTGTCGTGTAATTGGGGCGAATGGGGGCAGAACTTTTTGACGTAATCGCTGTCATGGCTTTGTAATCAATATTTTTTGTAGATTCGGGTGTCGGTTGTTCAATAGCCGTTCTCAACTTTCAAATTGAAAACCTGTAAATCCAGAAACCATGCGCCGAATTACTACAATTTGCTTTTTACTCTTTTTAAGTTACACCGTTTATGCCCAAAAAATTCCAACAATTGCTGAAAAAACGGCAAGTTTCAAGAAATATGAAGGCTTTTTGAATTTTTGGTGGGACGAAGCCAACGGTAAGGTTTTTCTTGAAATCCCTCGTTTAGACGACGAACTGCTATATGTTACTTCACTGCCTGGCGGATTAGGTTCTAATGATATTGGCTTAGACAGAGGTCTTCTGGGCGACGAACGAGTGGTGTATTTTAGCAGGGTGGGCAAAAAAGTAATGATGACTCAGCCCAATTTACGATACAGGGCATTAACCAACGATGCCAACGAAAAGCGAGCTGTACAAACCTCTTTTGCCAGCTCAACACTATGGGGTTTTACTGTTGAGGCCGAAGAAAATGGGAAACTTTTGGTAGATGCTACTGATTTTTTGCTCCGAGATGCTATGAAAGTAACCGAACGTTTGAGGGGGATGAAACAGGGGAATTACCGCATTGAGGCCTCTCGATCAGCGTTATACTTGCCCCGCACCAAAAATTTCCCTCAAAACACCGAATTTGAAACCACCATCACTTTTGTAGGTGGCGAAGATGCCGGCAACTTTGTAAGCTCGGTTACACCATCGGTTGAGGCCATTACATTACGCATGCACCACAGCTTTGTACAACTACCTGATAACCAGTACAAACCTCGGGTGTTTGACCCTCGCAGTAGTTACATCAGCACCAGCTACTACGACTACGCCACACCCGTGAGCGAGCCTATTGAAAAGCATTTTATCATTCGTCACCGATTAGCTAAAAAAGACCCCAAAGCCAAAGTTTCGGACCCAGTAGAGCCTATTGTGTATTATTTAGACAACGGTACTCCTGAACCCATCCGTTCGGCATTGCTGGAAGGTGGCAATTGGTGGAATCAGGCTTTTGAGGCAGCAGGGTACAAAAATGCTTTTGTTGTAAAATTATTACCCGACGATGCCGACCCTATGGACGTTCGTTACAATGTCATTAACTGGGTGCATCGGAGTACCCGAGGTTGGTCTTATGGTTCATCGGTCACCGACCCCCGCACTGGAGAAATCATTAAGGGACACGTTTCGTTGGGTTCATTACGTGTCAGGCAAGACTACCTCATTGCACAAGGTTTGCTTGCTCCTTTTGAAAAAGGTGTTCCGGCAGACGATAAAATGCTAAAAATGGCCTTGCACCGCCTCAAACAACTTTCGGCCCATGAAATTGGCCATACACTTGGTCTTGTGCATAACTATTCGGCAAGTATAAATAATCGTGCCTCGGTAATGGACTATCCACACCCAACGGTCAAATTAGATAAAAATGGAAACATTGACCTTTCAGATGCCTATGCCACAGGTATTGGCGAATGGGACAAAGTTTCAATTACCTTTGGTTATCAGGATTTTCCAGCTGGAACCGACGAAAAAGCTGGGCTTGATAAAATATTAACTGATGCCCAAAAGAAAGGCTTATTGTTTTTGGCAGACCAAGATGCCAGACCCGCCAGTAGTGTGAGCCCATCTGCTCACTTGTGGGACAACGGAAAAGACCCTATTGAAGAGTTAAAAGTAGTAAATGCAGTTAGGGCTAAGGCAATGGCTGATTTTGGAGAAAAAAACATCCGACAAGGGCAGCCTATGGCCTTGTTAGAAGATGTGTTAGTGCCTATTTACAACTACCATCGTTATCAAGTTGAAGCTGTTGCCAAATTGGTGGGAAGCATGGACTACCGCTATGCGCTTCGGGGCGATGGGCAATTGATTACCGCTCCTGTGAGTAACGAAACCCAGCAAAAAGCCTTAGAAGCTGCCATTGAATGCCTCTTACCAGCTTATTTAACTTTACCCGAAAGCATCATTTCACAAATTCCACCTCGCCCAACGGGTTATTCGGCCAATCGTGAGCTATTCAGAAAACGCACTGGCTTGGCATTTGACCCCATGTCGGCAGCAGAATCAGCAGCTGATTTCCCGATTTCGTTGTTACTTAATGCCGAACGTGCCAACCGCTTGGTCGAACACAAAGCTCGAAACGGCGGTTTGGGGCTAACAGAAGTATTAACTACGCTAATTGACAAAATCTGGAAAGTGCCTTACCTCACTGGCCTTGAAAAACAAGTGCAGGTGCAAACACAACAAATTTTGCTAACACATTTGATGGCACTCAGTGTAAACGACAATGCCACCTACAATACCAAGTCGCTCACTGCTAAGGTGTTAAAAGACTTAAAGGTACATTTAGAAACTATTCAGAAAACCACCACAGACACCGATTTGCAAGCACATATTGACCTTGCTTTAGAACGAATGAAAAACCCAATGGCTGCAAAAACAGTTGTACATCGTGAAATGCCTCCCGGTGCACCCATCGGTTGCGAAAGTGAAATCTATATCAGTACTGAAAACTAATTAGCAAGAATAAATGCTTGGTTTTGCACATAGGACAATTGTTTGGCTCTTGGTTGTGTTACCGCTACTAACCAAGGGCCAAAACCTTGTTCCGAATGGCAGCTTCGAGACATATTCTGATTGTCCATATCAAGACAATTTATTAAAATTTGCTACGCCCTGGTTTAATCCCAACGATGCCACACCAGATTTTTATCACCGCTGTATCAACACTGGACAAATGATTGTTGCCCCACGCAGTGGCAGTGGATTGGCTCGGCTGTTTATGGATTTTAACTGGGCCGAATACCTCTCTGTTCCACTCAAAGAACCACTACAAGCCAATGAATGTTATTATTTTGAAATGTATGTGGCTATAGAAGGCCCAAATCGGTTTTTGCCACAAACTTTAGGGGCTTACTTTACAGATAATCCCATAGCTAATAAAGACAAAATGATGCTAAATGTTAAGCCACAAGTACTTGATAACCAGCTAACTAATCAAGGACCTGCGTTGCAATGGAAACAGCTATGGGGTTATGTGTTACCAAAAGGAGGTGAACGCTACCTCACCATTGGTAATTTTTATCAGTTACCAGCATTTTTAGGGTTCTATTATGTTTTCATAGATGACATAGCCCTTACACCATTCAAATTTGACTTAGGAAAAGATACCACGCTTTGTGGGCGTAGTAGTACTTTGCGTCTTAATGCCACTATTCCTGGGGCTACCAGCTATCGTTGGAATGACGGAAGCACTTCTCCGAATTTTTTAGTAACCAAACCCGGCAAATATTGGGTAACAGTAAGTTCGGCATGCAAAGAAGTGAGCGATACCATTCAAGTAAACTACCAACTTGATTTTGATTTGGGGGCTGATACCACACTTTGTCAAGGTCAAACCTTAGTGCTGACCTCGCCGCCTAATTCAAATCCACGATGGCAAAATGGAGCAATAACCAACACCCTAAGCGTAAGTCAACCTGGCAAATACTCCCTCACGGTTAGTCAAGGAGGCTGCACAGTAAAAGATAGTATAATGGTAAACTATATTTTGCCTCCTAAATTGACTTTG
>JBGAVQ010000177.1:0-11934 GCA_044228045.1 Spirosomataceae bacterium | reverse complement strand
CATTGGATAAACGAGAGAAATTTAGACAGGGTCGCTTAGACACGAGACAAAAGAATAGCCATATGAGTAGCCAAAATTACCATTTTTTCCGAACCCACAGGGGGAATTTTTACCAATCGGGCATATCTCAATAATCGTAGATGTTTTGTAATATTGTTGTCAGTTACCAAAAAGCGTCAGAACAGCGGTGGAGAAGCAGATAGTCAGCGTCTGCACCGCAGGTCTGACGCAGCCACATTAAGCGAGAATAAGGATGAGCGAAATATTGAAAGTTGAACATTTTGGCCCAATTCGAAAAGCAGAACTCGAATTGAAGAAAACTACCGTGCTGATTGGTCCACAAGGAAATGGGAAAAGTACGCTGGCGAAGTTGGTGGCTATATTTTTAGATATGCCTTTCCATGGGTCTGGCCCAGAGTATACTAATTTTGATTTAGAGGCAGAAAATTATGAAATGGAACTCTATGGCTCATCCTCCACTCATATAATCTTTGATAATTCATCAATTAGCTTTGAGGTTATAGATAATACAATAATCAAAAATAAAGCCGAAACTTCAAAATACACCATATTTGTTCCAACTGAAAGGACTTTGCTATCCATTCTCTCCAACTCTATCTTGAGTTTAATTAATCGAGATATCAATTTACCTAAATCATTAAAGGAATTTGGTTCAAAATATGAATTCGCAAGAAAACGATCTAATGGACTAAAAATTGATTACTTAGGAATAGAGTATCGTTTGTATGGAGGACATGAGTTTCTTATTAAAGATGATAAAGAACTTGAGTTAAGCCAAAGTGCTTCTGGTTATCAAGCAATTATCCCTATTAAGTTAGTTGTTGAGAATTATCTATCCAATGAACAAAGATCATTCATCATCGAAGAACCCGAACTCAACCTCTACCCAACTACCCAAAAAGACTTGGTTTATTACTTAGCCAACCGCTGTACGAAAGATGAAAATCAGCTACTAATGACCACCCATAGCCCATACGTGTTGAGTGCGTTGAACAATTTGCTTTTTGCGTATCAAGTTGCTCAAAAACACCCTGACAAAGAAGAAGAAATCAGTAAAATCATCCCAAAAGAAAGTTGGCTAAATCCTGCTGAATTTGCGGCATATTATGTAGGAGAGGGAACGGTGAGGTCAATAATTAATACTAAAACTGGAATGATTTCAGAAAATGAATTAGATACTGCCTCTGAACTGATTGGTGAGGAATTTGATAACTTAATGGACATTTATCGTACTCCAATTCATGCTTACACAAATTCTTAATACATTTCCAGAAGTAGCTGAAAGGGGTTGTTTAGTTTTCAATCAAGAAGTTGAGATGGGGGTGATAGATGATGAGCCATGCAGGTTTGCTAATTTAGAGGAAGAAGCTCATTTGATTGTAAAAAACTCTAATACTCAGACAATCAATTTGTTAAAAATTGACTACTGCTTATTTGGCTCACAAGAAAGAAGACGAAGCGATTGTGCCTTATTCAACGAAACAGCTTTTTACTTTGTCGAAATTAAAAAAGTCAGAAAAGCGAAGCAGCGTTCAGAAGCCAAAGATGAAGCTATCATTCAATTGAGAAACTCGATAACTCATTTTAGAGATCAAGGAGTAGATTTTCAGAACCGCGGTTGAAAGCTGTCATTTTGTTGTACGTTCAAGCAAGTATATCAATGAACTTCCAGTAAAGCAGATGCTGTCGTAGAATTTCAAAATGAACTTAATGCCTTATTAGTTGAAGGAAATTCTATTGACTTTAATTCTACTACCTCTGCCTTTCATGTCCAAACACTTCAAATCCTCTGCCAACAACCTCAACACCTCGCCGGGTACACTCACGTATGTAGGCAAAGAGGTAGAATATGCCACCAAAATTACCCTTATTGAGTACAACGAAGCCACAGAACAAACAACAATTGTCAAGAAATTGATTGATTGCCTGCCCGATGAAAACACGGGGCAAATCTCTTGGCTTAATGTGGACGGCATTCACGAACCTACTGTTATTCAACACATTGGCGAGCATTATGAGTTGCACCCCTTGCTACTCGAAGACATAATGAACACCCAACAAAAACCCAAGTTGGAGTATTTTGCAGATAGCCGCCCAGATGCCGATGTGGTGTTTGTTACCTGCAAAGCCATGCTCTACAATCCGTATAGCCGTTCGGTGAACTATGAGCATGTAGGTTTGGTACTCGGCGAAGACTGGTTGATATCGTTTCAAGAAGAACGAGAGCGAGATATTTTTGAATCGGTATCGCAACGCATCAAGGCTTCGGCAGGAAAAACCCGCAAAAATGGTGCTGATTACCTGCTTTTTGCGCTTTTGGATGTGGTTGTTGATGGTTACTTTGAAGTATTAGAAAAAATTGGCGAAAATCTCGAAGAACTCGAAGAGCGAGTCCTTCAAAATACCTCGAACCGAAACCAAGCCGATATCTACGCCCTCAAACGGGAACCGACTTTAATGCGAAAGGCCGTTATGCCCATGCGAGAAATTATCAGTAGCCTCACTCGCAACGAAACCGAATCAGGCCTTGTTCAACCGTCCACGCTCCCCTACTTGCGAGATACCCACGATCATATTGCGCAAATACTCGACACCATTGATTCATCCCGAGAACTCATCACCAGCTTGATGGACTTGCATTTGTCGTCTGTTAATAATCGGCTCAGCGATGTTATGAAGGTTTTAACCATTATTTCTGTGATTTTCTTACCTCTAAACTTGATTGTGGGCTATTATGGTATGAACTTTGACGCACTGCCGGGCATTCATGGCCCAGACGGGCATCTGTGGGTACTCTTCGGTATGTTGCTTGTTATCAGTGGCATGATGTTTTATTTCAAACGAAAAAATTGGTTATGAGCCAAGTTATCAACGATTCTGTTATCCAAACCAACGCACATTATTTACTGACTGACAGCCGAAAGGTAACGTCACCAAAAGAATCTATCTTCTTCGCTATCAGCGGCTTACATCACGATGGACATGAATTCTTGCAAGAGTTGTATCAAAAAGGGGTTCGTGAATTTGTAGTGGAACGACCCACCAGTTCGTCAGACCTCAAAGCCATGCCCGATGCCAAAATCTGGCAAGTTGAGAGTAGTTTAGCGGCGTTGCAACAACTTGCGGCAGCACATCGTCAGCGTTTTAGCATTCCAGTAGTGGGTATCACGGGGTCCAATGGCAAAACCATTGTGAAAGAATGGCTCTACCAATTGCTTTCAAAATCGTACAATGTGGTGCGAAGCCCCAAAAGTTACAACTCGCAATTAGGCGTGCCACTTTCGGTATGGCAACTCAACGAAAGCCACACCATGGCCCTGTTTGAGGCGGGCATCTCGCACCCCAACGAGATGGACAAGTTAGAGGAAATCATTCAACCAAGCATTGGTATTTTGACCAATGTAGGTTCGGCACACGACGAAGGTTTTGCCAATCGTCAGCAAAAAATCTTAGAAAAACTAATCTTGTTTAAGCGTAGTTGGCTACTCATTTATTGCAAAGATTACCCCGAGATTGACCAAACAATTGAAGAGCACTTTAAACCAGAAAACTCTGATTGTCAATTACTTGGTTGGTCACGCCGCCAACCTGCCGAGGTACGAGTAAGCCAGCGAATAATGGGCGACTGCACATCTGTTGTGGTGGCTCACCAGTTTTCTACGTTTCAGTTCAATATCCCTTTCACCGACGAAGCCTCTATCGAAAACGCCCTGCACTGCATTGTGCTGATGATTGGGCTGGGCTTCAATCCCAATGCTATTCAAGACGGCCTCAGTCGCCTCCGCCCCGTTTCGATGCGCCTCGAACTCAAAGAAGGCATCAACGGCTGTTATTTGATTGACGACAGCTACAACAACGACTTGGCAGGACTGACCTTAGCACTGGATTTTTTACATAGCCAACATCAACGTAAACACAAAGTACTCGTTCTGTCCGACATCTTAGAGTCGGGCATGAGCGATGCTGAACTATACGGACAAATTGCCCAACTCCTTAAAAACAAGGGAGTTAACCAGTTAATAGGCATTGGCGAAACCTTTGTGAAAAACCAACAGTTATTTACACCACCGGCTAAGTTTTACGCCACTACCGACGAATTCCTACAAAAACTACGCCCTACCGACCTTTGGCAAAGTGTGGTGTTGGTCAAGGGTGCTCGAAAGTTTCAGTTTGAGCGCATCATCAATCGCTTAATCGAAAAAACACACGGCACAGTACTCGAAATAAACTTAGATGCTGTTTCGCATAACCTCAATTATTTCATCGAAAAAATTGGCACCGAGACCAAAATCATGGTCATGGTCAAAGCATTTGCCTATGGCAGCGGAGCGGCAGAAGTAGCCAATCACCTGCAATACCATCGGGTGGACTATCTGGCCGTTGCCTACGCCGACGAAGGCGTGCAGCTACGTGAACACGGCATCCGCACGCCTATCATGGTGATGAATCCAACAGCCCAATCGTTTGACAAGCTGATTGCCCATCAACTTGATCCCGAAATTTACAGTTTACGAATTTTGAATGACTTTGCAGAATACACTTACAATCAAAACATTAGCTCCAAAATTCACCTCAAACTCGATACAGGTATGCACCGCCTGGGTTTTGTTGAAGCGGAAGTAGATGAATTGATAGATACCTTACGGCAAAATCCGAACTTAATGGTAGCGTCTATTTTTAGCCACCTTGCCGCCGCCGACGAAGCCCAATTTGATGACTTCACCACACACCAAGTAGATTTGTTTACGGCCATGGCCAACAAAATACAACAAGCCATTGGCTATGCACCCGACCGCCATTTGCTCAATTCGGCAGGTATTGCTCGCTTCCCCGAAGCTCGCATGAGTATGGTTCGGCTGGGCATTGGGCTGTATGGCGTGGCGGTAAAACCCACAGATCAGGCTCGTTTACAGACAGTTGGCACACTCAAAACGGTGATTTCGCAAATCAAAACCATTAAAGCAGGCGAAACCGTAGGCTATGGCCGCAAAGGAGTGATTGAAAAAGACACCACCATTGCCACTATTGCCATTGGTTACGCCGACGGCTACGACCGCCGATTTAGTAACGGAATAGGCAAGATATTGGTAAACGATACCCTCTGTCCGGTGGTCGGCAATGTGTGTATGGACATGACCATGATTGACATCACAGGCATAGAAGCCAACGAAGGTGACGAAGTAATTGTGTTTGGTAACCACCCCACTATCAAGCAATTAGCCGAGTGGACAGGTACAATCCCTTACGAAATTCTGACCAGCGTAAGTGAGCGAGTAAAGCGAGTTTTTTATCGAGAAGGGAATTGATTTGTAAACCTCTAACCTTTTAAACTCCCCACCAGTGCTGGGAGCTTTTATATCATGCCCTACCGCCACAAAGTCCTCACATTTCTGTTTTTTCTTTCTATCATCACCTATCTCGACAGGGTGTGTATCAGCCTCTTGGGTAAGTCCATCAAAGCCGATTTAGGCCTGAGCAACGAGCAATTTGGGTGGGTATTGGGTGCTTTTTCGTTGGCTTATGCTCTCTTTGAAGTGCCAACCGGTGCCATGGGCGACCGCATAGGCCCTCATAAAGTACTCACTCGTATTGTGTTGTGGTGGTCGGCATTTACGGCAGCTACGGGGGCAGCTTTTCATTGGCTTTACTTAGTGGTGGTACGATTTTTATTCGGAATCGGTGAGGCAGGGGCTTATCCCAACGCCTCTATCGTGATTTCTCGCTGGTTTCCAGCACACGAAACAGGCCGAGCTCAATCCTTTATTTGGGCAGCAGGGCGGCTTGGTGGGGCTATTGCACCGCCTTTGGTGCTGGGCATCACGGCTTGGAGCAACTGGCGAGTTTCTTTTGGCGTTATTGCCCTTATCGGCGTGGTTTGGGTAGTGATTTGGCGGTATTGGTTTCGGGATTTCCCGCATCAGGTGAAGGAAAAAATTTCTGTCCAAGAGCTTGCCTACATCGAAGAACATCGCCGCTTTAAGCCACATCCACACGGCATTGAGTGGAAAGCCCTCTTGCGTGACCCTAATATGTGGGCCTTGGCCCTGATGTTCCATTTTTATATGTACGCCGCCTATTTTTATTACTCGTGGATGCCCATTTATTTGCAAGAAGGCCGAGGCATGAACGAAAAAGAAATGATGTCCTCAGCCATGACACCTTTTTTGCTGGGTGCATTAGGTTGCTTTACAGGAGGTTTTGTAAGCGACTGGTTAGCAAAGTGTTATGGACTAAAAACAGGCCGCAGAGCCGTAGGACTGGTGGGCATGGGGCTGGCAAGTATTGTTATTTTTTTGGCTGCTTCTGCTACCGACAATGCCCATGTAGCCTTGTTTTTGGCAATGGGGATGTTGTTCAAAGACCTCACGCTACCTGTTTCGTTTGCCGTTTGTGTGGACATCGGCAAAAGCAAGTCGGGTACGGTTTCGGGAGCCATGAATATGTGTGGACAATTGGGCGGTTTTTTCTTGTCTATCCTGTTTGGCAAAGTAGTAGATGTTACCAACGATTACAATTTCCCCCTCTACATGATTAGCTTTTTGTTGCTGTGCAGCAGTTTGTTGTGGTTAATGATAGACCCCACCAAAGAAGTAAGAATGAAAGCAAGTGAAGCAGCATGAAACGCCCATGCAAGTAATTGATTTCACACAGAGAAATAATTGGGCGTTCCATCTGATACCATTGAAAATAACTGCCATTTAATCAGATGAAAACCATTTTTGATATTTCGGTGCTGGGCATGGGTTATTATTACCCCAAGTCTCGCACGGGCGTGCATCGAGTCGTTGAAAATTTAGCAGCAGGATTAGTGACGGATGACCTTGCGTTTTCGGCAATAGAAAGTCTGCCGGGAGCTATGCGCTACGCAAAAGACCGGTGGAACAATCCATTTGTCCATACAGTCAGTGAAATCAATTTGGCAACAACAGAAAATAAGTTACTTCGTTTTACAGCACCTAACTCGTTTGCAGAAAAGGCAATCAGAGCCAGTTTTAGGAAAGTAAGAAGTGCTTTTTTGCCGAACCAGTTTCAGCTAAATGCCCGACAGTTAGGCCATTACAAACTCTTTCATTCTCCCTATTTCCCCATTCCAGAGGTAGTACAGCAACATGCAGCATTGCGGTCAGTGCTCACCATTCACGACTTAATTCCGATTCGGTATCCGCATTTTTTTGGGAATGAAACCAATCACATTGTCGAACAAATTGTAAAGAGCTTACCTCAATCAGGATTTGCCATTTGTGTGTCCGAAGCCACCAAAGCTGATTTTATTGACTATACTGGCTTTGCCGAAGCCCAAGTTTTTGTCACGCCCTTAGCTGCTGACCCCAGCATCTTTTTTTCTTGTACGAACAAGATCCTCATTCACAAGACTTTACAGCATTATAAAATCCCGACAGAGCAGCCTTACTTACTTTCGTTGGCAACGCTCGAACCTCGCAAAAATACAGAACAGGTCATCCAAAGTTTTGTTCAGTTGATACAACAAGAGTCTATCCATGACCTCAACTTGGTATTGGTAGGCACTAAGGGCTGGGACTTTGATCGAATTTTTGAAGCCATTGACCACGCTGGGCAGTACAAGAGCCGAATCTTTGTAACAGGCTATGTGCCAGACGTTCACCTATCTCCCTTATACTCAGCAGCTTTGGCATTTGTATATCCGTCTTTTGCTGAGGGTTTTGGCCTACCACCCCTCGAAGCCATGCAATGCGGCTTGCCCGTTATTACGTCTAACACTACGTCACTACCCGAAGTAGTTGGTTCAGCTGGCATTGTTGTCCCTCCTACCGACGGCGAAGCACTTTGCCAAGCCATGCTTGGGGTCTATCAAGATAGTGCACTACGGCACGAGTTAAGCGTAAAATCCCTTGAAAGAGCCAATCAATTTTCTTGGGAAAAAACCATTGCCCAAACACAGGCTATTTATCAAGCAATTAGCTAACTTATCAAAAGAAAAGAGGCATACCTCTACGGCACACCTCTTTTGTTGAAAACCGTTACTGTTACTTCTCTAACAGCCCATCGTCCAGCCATTTTTTAATTTTAGCAATAGTTTCATCAGGTAGTTTTTTACCTTTGAAAGGCATTGCACCAGCAGTTCCCTCTGCTCGCTGAATACGGTCTAAAATAGTCGTAACTTTGGTTTTGGCTTGTGCAAACTCATCCCATTTATTAGGATTGGCCCCACCAGCCAAATGGCAAGGCGTACAATTAGCAACAAAAATGGGTTTGATGTCAGCCGTATAGGTGATTTTAGGCACAACTACTTCGGCTTCTTTTGTACAGCAGGTAAACATAAAAACTGAAGCAATAGCAGCTACCGCCGCAACGGAAAAGATACGGTTCTTCATAAAATAGTATGGATTTTGATTTAAAATGAAGAAACCAGCGTAGCTACATTTGATTTCAAGTAGAATACGGATTTGTTAAAAGAAGGGTTGCGTATCAAAAAATAAAGTTATAGAACTACCCAACAATTCCATTAGGATCTTCAAGAATGGCTTTTTCTTGATAGTTAAGTTGGAGCTCGTCGGCCACTCGTTGCGAAGTAGGCACAAACGTAGTGAACAATATCACCATAAGCCCAGCAATACCCAGATACAACAGGTTTCCTGTAAGCACATAACTGATTGAACCGAACAATGAGACACTTTCCAGAAAAGCACAACGAATCAACAAAGCTGTACGAAACGTGCCAAGTTTAGTCATTAGCGACTGGTTTTCTTTACTTTGCATGGTTTGAATAATCCGCTTCGGTACAAAAAAACTTAACCCAACATTCACCAGAGCCACAGTAGGGACAAGTATTTGAAAAAGAGAATCCATCTCAGGATTGGGGGTCATGCCACCGCTTGTAACCAAAAAATAGACAAGTCCAATAAACAAAACCTGTGCGAACAACAACGCACCAAAAATAATAACCAAACTCATTAAGTACTGCCGAGATGTTTGCTGGTTCATGGGAATTATAGTTTTTTACTCCGAAATCTACTCAAAAATAGGTAATTTTGGTAAAAAATGTAACAACTTGCTCCTACATTGCATTAAAGTATTTTTTTAATAGATGAGTTAGACTTAGGCAAGGAAAAGAAGAAATTAACGTGAACAATACAGCGATAGAAATGGTAAGTTTACCCTTAATGGAGGCATTTTACACCCTTCAAGGCGAAGGCTTTCATCAAGGTAGAGCCGCTTATTTTATTCGGTTGGGTGGCTGCAATGTAGGTTGCCACTGGTGCGATGTAAAAGAATCATGGGATGCTTCGGCACATCCACAAGTAACCCTGCGTGAGATAGTGGCCGAAGCAGCCAAGCACCCAGGGCGTTTGGCTGTGGTAACAGGTGGTGAGCCTACCATGCACAACTTGGTTGAGCTAACTTCATCTTTAAAACAAGCTGGTTTTCAAACTAATATCGAAACATCAGGTGTTTACCCACTCACTGGCACATGGGACTGGGTGTGTTTTTCGCCAAAAAAATTCAAGTCGCCCGAAGCTGATATTTATGATCAAGCTGATGAGTTGAAAGCCATTATTTACAACAAAAGTGACTTTGATTTTGCCGAAATGCACGCCCAACGGGTTCGCCCCGACTGCAAACTGTACCTTCAACCCGAATGGAGCCGCACTGCCGAAATGCTGCCACAACTAATTGACTACGTGAAAGACAATCCACAATGGCGAATTTCGTTACAAGTGCATAAGTATATGAATATTCCATGAAGTCTGTTATTGGTTATCGGTTATTGGTTATCGGTTATTGGTTATCGGGAATCCGTTGTCCAGAATCTGTTGTTGAGAATCCGTTTTTAGCTATCAAAAGTCAGGTATCTGGCATCCAATATCTGGTATCTGGTATCTGGCATCTCCTACTTCTTATTTCTTGCTTCCTACTTCCTACTGCCACCAACGCCCAAACTTTAAGCTCGCAAAACAAAAAAGCCATTGACTTTTATGACAAAGGCATGGTGGCTTTTCAGCAACGAAAAGTAGAAGATGCCTTTAATCTATTTGAAAAAGCAACCGAAAAAGACCCCAATTTTGCCGAGGCATGGATGCGCTTGGGAAGCCTCTACGAACTCACTCGCCAATACGATAGGGCTTTTCAGATGTATCAAAAAAGCGTAGAAATCAGCCCTGATTCGCCTAATTTAGTATCGGCGTTTCAGTTTGTGGGCAATTTTTACCTTCGGAATGGCAATTATCAACAAGCACTGAAATATTACGAAAAACAACTTTCACTTACTCCAAGCAATAGTTTTATATCAAAACGAGTAAATAGAAACGTAGAAACATGTCGCTTTGGCATTGAGGCTAAAAGTAAGCCTTACACACTGGCTGTCAGGCCATTAACGAGCATAAACATTTTTCCTTCTCAATACTTCCCCGTACTTACCGCAGATCAAGAAACCCTCATTTTTACAGCCACCGAAAAAAACCACGAAAACGAAAATCTCTATGTGAGTCGCCTCGAAAATGGTAGTTGGAGCCAGCCCAAAAGTCTGTCTGCTATGATAAATACGCCCGAAAACGAAGGAACGTGCAGTATTTCAGCAGATGGACGCATTTTGGTTTTTACGAGTTGCCAAGGTCGAAAAGGTTTTGGTAACTGCGACTTATTTATCAGTTATAAAACAGGCAACGATTGGTCAGAGCCTCAAAACTTAGGGCGAAACATCAATTCCCCCGCTTGGGAGTCGCAGCCTACGCTTTCGTCGGATGGGCATACACTATACTTTGTTTCTGATAAAATAGGTGGACAAGGGAAGCGAGATATATGGGTAAGCAAGCAAGACTCAACAGGCAACTGGTCTAAGTCTGTCAATTTGGGCAATGCCGTCAATACCCCCGACGATGACCTGTCGCCTTTTCTTCATGCCAATGGCAAAACCCTGTTTTTTAGTAGTGAAGGACACCTTGGCATGGGTGGTTTGGATATTTTTTATACTGAAAGCCAGGATGGTGTATGGACAAAACCCCAGAATTTGGGGTATCCTATCAACACCCACGAAGACCAAGTAGCCCTGTTTATTAGTGCCGATGGCAAAAAAGGCTACTATTCTCTTGAAGAAACCCAAGAAATTGGCAAGCGCAATGCCAAGCTTTTTGATTTTGATATCCCCAACGATTTGGTGCAAAAATTCAAGAAAGCTAATTACCTCAAAGGGGTGGTCTATGATGCCAACACCAAGCAACCCCTTGCAGCAGAGGTAGAGCTTTTCAACCTAAAAACCAATCAGTTAGAAACCAAAATACCCTCAGATCCTCAATCAGGAGCCTATACTACCCTTTTGAACGACGGAGGCGACTACGCCGTGTATGTAAACAAAGCTGGGTACTTTTTTAAAAGCCTTTCGTTTGATTATTCAGGCGAAAATGGAGGAAACAAACTGCTTGACATTTACCTTGAACCCCTCATAAAAGACAGCAAAGAAGTGTTAAATAATGTGTATTTTGAAACAGGAAAGTTTTCACTCGAAGAAAAATCAAAAGTTGAATTACAAAAATTACTGACCTTGCTCCGGCAAAACCCTACACTCAAAGTAGAAATCTCAGGCCATACCGACGACGTGGGCAAAGATGCCGAAAACCTCATGCTTTCACGCAAGCGAGCGCAAGCCGTGGGTGACTATTTGATACAACAAAGCGTAAAACCCGAGCAAATCAAGACCGAAGGTTACGGCAAAACCCGTCCGTTGATGCCCAATAATTCTGACGAAAACCGACGAGTAAACCGTAGGATTGAAGTGAAAATACTCTAATTCTTCAAGTTTGTCATTGCCTGAAATAAGTTGACCACAAATCAACTTAAAACAATGGCGACCAAAAGTAAACAAACCAAAAAAAGTACAAATTTCGAATTACGTCCAAGACGTATATTCAGTGAGGCGTTCAAACGAGAAAAAGTAGC
>JBGAVQ010000176.1:0-11781 GCA_044228045.1 Spirosomataceae bacterium | reverse complement strand
AAAGGAGTAGATTGCAGCGGCTTCACCAAAACGGTTTATTTTTTGAACGGCTTGGTGTTGCCTCGTGATGCTTCGCAGCAGGTGTATGCAGGTGAAGAGGTGGATACAACCAATCATTTTAAAAACTTAAAAGTGGGTGATTTGCTGTTTTTTGGCAAAAAAGCCGAAGATGGTAAACCCGAAAGAGTAGTTCACGTAGCCATGTGGATAGGAAATATGGCGTTTATTCATGCTTCAAGCATGGTCAAAATCAATAGTTTTGACCCAAAATCTCCACAATACAGCGAATACGAACTCGGGCGATTCTTACGAGCCAAACGGCTATTGGGAACAAATATGAAGGGTGTTACATCACTGAAGCCGCAGGGAGTGGGGCAGTAGCAATTAGTATCCGTTTTTTACCTTTAACCTATTTTAACCCTATGCTACCTCAAATTTTATCTCGTGCTGTCTTATTTTTAGGAGCCTGTTTTTTTATTTCGGCCTCTACGCATCAGTTACCAAAAACTCCCCCCAATGTCGTTTTGATTTTTTGTGATGACTTGGGCTACGGCGACCTAAGTTGCTATGGTGCCACTAATTATAGCACCCCTACCCTCGACAACATGGCCAAAGAGGGCATAAGGTTTACTAATTTCTTGGTAGCTCAGGCAGTATGTAGTGCTTCACGAGCCGCCCTGATGACGGGCTGTTACCCTAACCGAGTGGGGATTTCGGGTGCACTCATGCCTTGGGCCGAAGTAGGCATTAACCCCGACGAAGAAACCTTGGCCGAATTGTTGAAGAAAAAAGGCTACAAAACTGGTATTTTTGGTAAATGGCATTTGGGGCACCACCAAGAATTTTTGCCCCTACAACATGGCTTCGACGAATACCTGGGCTTGCCCTATTCCAACGACATGTGGCCTGTAGGTTTTGATGGTCAGCCTGTTACAGATCCAAATAACAACAAGTTTCGTTATCCAGTGTTGCCGCTTATTGAGAACAACCAAAAAGTAAAGGAAATCCGGACTCTTGCTGACCAAGACGAACTAACAACCACTTACACCGAGCGAGCAGTTGGCTTTATCCAACAACACAAAAAAGAACCGTTTTTCTTGTACCTGCCCCATTCTATGCCGCACGTTCCGTTGGGAGTTTCCAAGAAATTTAAAGGTAAAACAGAGCAAGGTATGTACGGTGATGTTATTTCTGAACTTGATTGGTCGGTTAGTCAAGTTTTGAAAGCCCTGAAAGACAATGGATTAGATAAAAACACATTGGTGATATTTACGAGTGACAATGGCCCGTGGATTAACTTTGGTAATCATGCAGGTAGCACAGGTGGGTTAAAGCAGGGCAAAGGTACATCGTATGAAGGAGGCCACCGAGTGCCGTGCATTGTGCGATGGAAAGGAGTAATCCCCGAAGGTTTGGTTTGCAACCAATTGGCTTCAACCATTGATTTATTACCTACGCTTGTCAATTTGTGTGGTGCTCCCAAGCCTACTCGCCAGATAGATGGCGTAGATATTTTTGCGTTGTTTCAAGGGAAATTCACTGAAAAACCCCGCCGACAGTTTTATTATTACTATCAGCGCAACCACTTAGAGGCTGTTCGACAAGACAATTGGAAGTTGGTAGTACCCCATGTGTCGTATCAGAGTTATGAAGGAATACTACCTCAAAACGATGGTTTTCCGGGGGCGTACAATCGTGATACCATCAAAACGGCTCTCTACGACCTCCGCCGAGATCCTGGCGAGCGGTACGATGTGCAGCGTCAATACCCCGAGATAGTGGCTACTTTACAACAAATAGCCGAGCAAGCTCGTGAAGACTTAGGAGATGACATTACGAAGCGAGTCGGCAAAAATGTGAGGGTAAGTGGAAGGGTTGCGCCTAAGTAAAATTTTAAAGACAAAATTAAGATTCAACGGACTTTCTCTTTTTATCATAACAGCATTTTCGTTTCAATCTTGAAAGTATTCTTTTGCCCACATCATTAAGTTAGTCATCATTTGGCAGTGTTGTTTCACCCATTGGTAATGGGGTAAAACACGTTATAGGCTTGAAATACGGGAAAAACACGGTACAACTACGGGGAAAATACGGTATTTTCCTGATGAATTATTACAGAATTTTGCCAAGACAAAAGCAGTGTGCTTTTTTGTTTTTGGCATTTTTTTTATATCTTCCCCAAATTATGATACTCATTTGCCAGCATTTGGTGAGTATTCATCTTAAAAGCACGCTACTCCGCCTAACCGTTCGATAAAAAACAGACCAAACAAAGCAATTAAAAATACATTTTTTATAGCTTTGCTTATGGTAATTTATGCTAAGTGCCTAACAATTACCTATTTGTTTCTTATGAAAACGTACTACTTCTGTTGGATATTCTGCCTCTATATGATTGGCTTTTCGGTGAATTCCTTTGCCCAAAAAGAGGGTAAGTATGACAACGGGAATTGGCTTTTTCTTAAAAATGAAGCAGTGAAAGGTGCCAGACTTTTCAAGGCAAATGCTTATGAGATTTATTATGCCGCCAATGCACCCAGCAACAGAAGAAACAGGGAAAATGCCTTGTTTGCCTTTAATGACAAAGGAAATTATTTGATTGTGGAGGGCATTCCAGAAGATACGCTGAAGGCTCAGAAATACCTTGATGATTTTTATAAACAACCCGCCACCAACAAAGACCTTATTGTGTTGACTCGCCCTCTTCAGGTTATTAAAGCATTGAGTATCAAGTATGTTGGTGATGCCATTAACTATATTAATGAACAAGGTAAAAACGAGTCAATGTCCAACGAACGAGTGATTGCCCTACTTTTTAAAGAAGGGAACTTTAGGCTATTGGGCAAACCGACCGAAATTGTTTCGTCACTCAAAGAAGCCTTAAAAGATGTAAACGAAGCACACAAAATAGAAAAGACTAAACCCGAAATAATACCTGCTAATCAGATAGTAACCACGCCGACCTCTTCAAAAAATGGAAGAGACATGACCAAAGATGAAATGGAAGAGAACCGGGAGCTGGGCATTCAGACAATCGGGCGGTTTAATAACTATTTACAAATACTTTGTGACAAAAAAGAAACGCCGTCACGTAAAAAAGATGCTGAAAACCAAATACTTAATCTTTTTGTAAAAGAGGCTTCGGTAGAAGTGGTATCCAAGAAAAACCCCAAAGACGTTAGAAACTACCCTATCAAAGACTATTTGTTTTTGATGCGAAATCGCCCTTACGAATCTATTAAAGTGGAGTGGGTCAATGTGAATTATATAGAAGAACCCCAAAAAATGGGAGATGGCACGTATCAAGGCAAAATTAGAGGCGAACAACGGTTTAGTGGGCTTGATAAAAAAGGTCACGTGCAATATGGAGATATGACAGAAAAAGAAGCAGTTGTCAGGTTCAAGGCTTATACAAAGGTAGTTGGCGGGCAAGACACGCTCCGTTGGCAGACCTTGTTAGGGAATATTGCTGTGGTGGATGTTAGAGAAAACTAAGTGATTGCTTTGTGACAAAACAGATTGTTGAAACAAACAAAAGCATGAATAGTAAAATCATTTTCTTCTTTCTTTTCGGATATTGCCTTTGCACACAAGCATTGCTTGGGCAATGCCTTCACCTCTATGGAAAAATTACTGATCAGGCTTCTCACAAAGGCATAGGAGATGCAAAAATGTTTGTGCAGCTCTACGGTAAGAAATCTGCTGTGTCCTCAAAAATACAACCAGATGGCACCTACGTTGTAGATATTCCCTGCGAAGCCGAAGCCTTGATGGTAGAGTCGCCCAAGCATCGGGTATTTAGGTTGCCACTCCATCATGACGAATCTATCAACGGAGCTATTCTCAATGTTGAAGTCCCACTCACGCTTGTTGCCAAAGATACCCAAGCTACTGACAAACCCTATTTGCAGAGCGAGCAAAAGCACTATACGCTTAATCAAAAAGCCACACCACAAGCTGGCGCAGCCTTTCGCAAGTTTTTAGTAACCGATGCCTACACGGGCAAGCCTATTCCGGCGCAGGTGAGTTTGTTTTATACGACCGATGGCCGCAAACAAGTAGAGCAAACCACTGCCGCCCAGAACACCTTTGATGTAATATTCAAACAGACAGACATCGTGGCGATTGAAGCCAAAGCAACAGGTTATCAAGACTACAATGGTAACCTCATTATCAATCAGTTAGACAATAAAACCTCTACCTACACCATTAGCATGGTTACGGCCGTTACGATGCTGGCTATTAAGCTAACAACAAATAGTAAGAACTTAAACTGCACCATCAAAAGCCTTGCTTACAACAGTCAACCCATGATAGCACAAGGAAGTGGACAGTTTGCCGCCCTATTGCCATCAACAAATGCTACCTATCAATTGTCTGTTTTTGATTCGGATAAAACAGATGTGTATTCTAAAGAAATTCCTATTCAAACAGGCTTGAACATCTACTTAATTGACCCAACAAAAAAGGTAGCAGCTCAACCAGTAATAACATCAACT
Organism: Spirosomataceae bacterium; assembly: GCA_044228045.1. Lineage (GTDB taxonomy): Bacteria > Bacteroidota > Bacteroidia > Cytophagales > Spirosomataceae > JAXLVB01. The sequence goes on along the minus strand of JBGAVQ010000176.1, from coordinate 7,282 downwards.
TCTAAGCAAGGAGCCAAGTATGTTCTCTATTTTAAACAAGGAGAATATGCGCTCGAACCCGAGTCGAAACAACGCTTAGATTCGTTGGCCTATTGGCTCAAAAGCAACGAAAACCTGCGAGCCAGGGTAATAGGTCATACAGATAATGAAGGCGACCGACGCTTGAATGCGTACTTAGCCGAACATCGGGCCAAAGTAGCCTATAACTACCTGACCCTCAGCAGTGGCGTGAACGAGAAGAAAGTTTATTTTCAGGGCGTAGGTAGTAAATATATGGTAGCCCCAAGCGACAACGAAGACAACAAACGAAAAAACCGAAGGGTCGAAATTCAATTGATTGAATATGTACAACGAAAAGTAGAATAGCGATGAATAAGTTTCTACAAGTATTTATTGTGTTAGGGTTGTTGTGCAGTGCAATAGCTTGTCACGAGGAGGTTATTTTGCCCGATACACTCATTCCCAAAACATGCAGACTTGCGTTGGTTAAAGGCAGTGGTATCCAAATAAGTTATACCTACGATGCTTTCGGTAGCCTACTCACCGAAACTACGCCTACTACCAGCATTAAGTATAGTTACGATGCCGAAAGATACCTAACCCGAACCGAGGAAACAACGGGTGGCACTTCCATAACTTATGACTACGTTTATACGGATGGTTTGGTGAGTGAAGTTGCCAAAAAAATCAACAATACGCTGAGTTGGACAGAAAAATATGCCTATCAGAACGGTATGCTGTCGGGCATTACTCGCACCGACGGTACTGTATATGTGCTTGAAAACGGACGGGTAAAAACTGAAACACTATCCAATGGCACCATCAATCAGTTTGTATATGATGGAGCTGGAAGGCTACAAAGCAAAGATTCAAAGCTAAAAACCAACGAGCGAACCGTAGTGGAGTATGTTTATGAAGATAAATTCTCGACACAAGCTGCTCAATTGTTGTTTAAAGGGAAAATAGGGGTAGATGCTCGTTTTGGGAAAAATGATAATCCTGCCAAAAGCATTACCACTAAGTTTTATGCGGCTGGGGCTGCCACGCCCAACAGTACCAGCACTGTGCAGTATCTGTATTATTTTACAACAGGCTTGTACTTTCAGAATGATAAACGATTTCCCTCTTTTCGCTCTGGTACCGATGGCACAGGTGTAAGTTATAGTTACACCAATTGTGACCACGAGCCATAAGAAATAAGGTTCTATATAATTTGTGTGGGACTCCTTAATAGTATCATACTGTAAGTACCTACCTGGCTCTGTCAAACGATTATGTACTGGCAGATAGGTCTTTACGGGCGGCGAACCGTCAAAATGACATTTATAGGGGGATTAGATCAATTTATAGTAAACTCTTCCCAAAATTTCATATAGAGCCAGAAATAATGATGAATGTAGAATAGTATGTGATGTTTTGGGGGGTAAAAAGTGTTGATATTCAGTGATTTGGTTTTCTTTTTGACGAATGTTGTATTCTTGACAATTTCTGAGCTACTATGAAACAGCTATTACGCCTCTTGGTTTGTGTGCTTTTGGCAACTTGTACTTATGGGCAGGTCAAGAAGCCAGCACCCGCCAAAACAACCCCGCCTAACCCAACTGCCAAACCGACTCTGCCGAACAATCAAGAAGAAAAAGACCGAGGCCAGATTCAAATAGAAGCTAAAGAGCAACTTGACAAGTTGAAAGACTTGTTAAATTTTATCTCGACAGCACAATACGACGATGACATAGATAACAGCATTGCAGGGAGCTATTCAGACACAGGAGACCCGATTTTTAAAAATGAACGGGTAATGATTGAAGATGATATTGATCCAGACTTTGACCCCGCAAAACCTATTGATAAGTCTGTAATTAATTACCTCTTAGACCTCAAACAGTTTTACTCAAAGAAACAAACCAAAACAATTCAATTTAGCGGAATTGGCAAAATGGCAGATGTCAAAAAAGAAGGGGGGCTTTATAAGTTCACACTTTACTTCAAAAGTGAGTTTTTAGGTAAAAATAAATTTGGGAAACCCTATAAAGCCTCGCATCGGATTGCAGAATTTGAGGCAGAGAAAAGTTTAGATGGGTTCAGTTGGAAAGTGTTCATTACAGGCATTCGTTTTCTGCCAAGTGCCACTACCGTAGCAACCAAAACACCAGAATTGTTTAAAGCCAGAGAAACGCCATCAAAACCTATAATTGAGCCACAAGTAGCGAAAAAAGAAGAACCTAAACCACCTGTAATCACTGAAAAAAAAGAAGAAAAACCTGCCGTAGTCATTACCGAAAAGAAGGAAGAAACGAAACCAAAGGAGGAGAAACCATTTTTAGTAACGGAGCGCAAAGAAGAGAAAGAGACCGAAACTGCAGCCAAAGAGGAGGTAAAGCCAACACCTCCCAATGCCATAGTTGCGCCCGAAAAACCCAAAGCCAAGGTGCTTGTTTCGATGGCACCAGATGACCCAGTTGCGGCACAACAGGCCCAAGCTATGGCAGAGCAAAAAGCCTTACAAGCAGAAAAAGCTGCCGAACAACTTAAAATGTCGCTCAATAAGCCATCAGAACCTGATTTGTCGGGACGGGCTCGTACGGCAAGCATTATCAAAATAGTATTGGCAGGTGCGGCGGCAGTTGCTACGGTAACAACGTTTATACAGTTGCAAAAAAGCTACAACGATTACAAAACCCAAGCCAATGCCCTTAATCAAGACCTAAGCGAATGGCAAAGCCTATCACGCCGTACCGACGTAGGTAAACCCTTGGATGTGATGGGTTTTAGCACCTATGCCAAGCCGGGTATTTATGGAGTGTATGCTGGTGGAGCGGCCACTATTGGTCTGACATTTAGTGCGTTACAAAGTTTAGGCAAAGCACGAGAATCAAAAATTAGGAGGAAGAAATAGCATACTGGTAACTAATAAGCATATGAAAAAATACTGGTTAATTTTACTATGCTTTGTTTGCACAAAGCTGGTTGTTATCGGGCAGGTTACTCCCGTTGTGGGAACAGGAAAGCCTGGCAATAACGGAGATGCCAGTTCTAATCCAACTGCGTTTTTGTTAGACTATCCTTATGGCATCACTTCCAGAAACAATGACATCTATTTTTGTGACTTAAACAACGGGCGACTCTGTAGATTATCTGACGGTATTGTAACAACTATCATAAAAGGACTGAGCTCGCCTGTTGATGTAAAGATATCCAGTACAGGTAGAATTTATGTAGCCGAGAAAGGAAAACACCGAGTTGTTGAAATAGTAAAAGGTACTGCTGTTGCTGTTGCAGGTACTGGTTCAGCCGGAACAGGCGGAAAAGATGGATCTGTGGCAACATCTTTTCCATTGAATGGCCCCAACGGTATTGAGGTTGATGCTAACGGAGACGTATATATTGCAGACACGGGCAACAATAGAATCGTCAAACTGAATGTACAGGCACAAACCATTAAGATTATTAGTACAGGTGGGGACATTGCAGCACCTTATTCTTTGGCTACTGATGATAAAAACATCTTATATGTGTCAAACATCATCAACAACAAAATATTGCAAATAAACCTGACCAATAACAGCGTAGGAGATTTGGGAATTACAGGATTAAACCAACCCAAAGGAATATTATTAGATAACGAACTAAATCTTTATATAGCAGATACCAAGAATAACTTAGTTCGTAAAAGAACTAACGCAGGTGTTATCACCACGATAGCAAGTGGATTAAATGACCCCACTACGCTTGCTATTGATAACAGAGGAGATGTGTTTTTAACATCTTCGGAGGGAAATCAAGTCCAAAAAATCACAGCTTCTATTGTCACTACGTTTAACCCCAAAAGTATTTGTATTGGAGGCACTACTACGCTAACAGTCACTACCTCGTTATTGAGTGGCAGTGTGACGTATAACCTCACCATGATTAACCAGGCTACGGGTCAAAGTATTGTGCCGTTTCCTAATCAGCCCATCACTTCTGCCGCAGCTACTTTTACCATTGCCACCACAATGCCCACATCTGTTGGTGCGGGTACTTACAAGCTTAGGATGGATGCCACCAGCCCTAAATCTGTTATAGGGACACTTTCTACGGATGTGCTTACAATCAATACCACACCCAGCCCTGTTATTGGGGGTAGAAATGTTATTTGTAGTGGTGATGCCCTTAGTTTAAATGTATCGGGTGGCACCGCAGGGCTTAGTGCCTACAACTGGGCAGGACCAAATGGCTTCAGCTCTACCACCTCTTCGGCGGTAATAGCTAATGCCGCCTCTACATACTCAGGGTCATATACAGTGACGGTGGCGAATGGCGTTTGTAGTGCCAGTACGTCTATTGGTGTAACTATAAATGGTCGCCCCATTGTTACACTTTCTGCCTCACCAAATCCCATTTGTCAGGGCAATCCCACTACAATTTCAGCTACAGTTTCAGGTGGTAAGGTGTCGTACTTTCAATGGGCTAATGCACTTGGGTTTAGTACAAGCTCTGGCAATCCTTCTATTGTGCAAACTCCTGCTCAATCAACTACCTATTCTGTAACTGCATACGGCAGTGGCGAATGCAATGGCACTGGCACTTTGTCGGTCACCGTAGTGCCTTATCCTAATCCACCTACTATTACTCCTGCCTCTATGACAGTTTGTTCGGGGCAAGGTACAACACTCACGGCATCGGGTTGTTCGGGTACAATAAAATGGCTTTTTAATGGAATAGAAAATGGCGCAATAGGGGCTACATTTAATGCTACCCAACAAGGGAGTTATACCGCTAAATGTTCTCAAAATAATTGCGAAAGTGGCGTAAGCAACACCGCCACAATCACGTTCAGTGCTGCTCCTACGGCCACAGCCTCAGCAAACCCTTCAAGTTTGTGTGCAGGTCAAACCTTCAACCTGTCGTCGTCGGGTGGTGGCACTTATGTATGGGCAGGGCCAAGTGGATTTAGCTCTTCGTCTCAAAATCCTCAACGAACCTCAGCTACAACTGCTATGAGTGGGGTGTATTCGGTTACGGTGAATAATAACAATTGCACCGCTCTGGCAACAATTTCTGTTAATGTATCGGCCCAACCAACCGTTACTGTCCTCAATATTCCACCGCCAGTTTGCGAAGGGCAAAATTTTTCTGTGCAAGCTTCTTCGGGTGTAGCAAGTTCGGGATTTAATTGGAGTGGGCCGGGGGGATTTAGCTCAACGGCTGCTACCATTAGTATAGGAAGTGCCACCCTCTCCAATGACGGGGTGTATTCTGTTACCGCCTCTAATGGAGCTTGTATAAGTAGTAGTTCTGTTTCTGTAAAAGTAAATGCAGCACCTATTGCAAGCATCGGCGGAAGTAGTGCTATTTGTACTAATTCAACCAGTAATTTGCTAACTGCCAATCCTAATGATGTAGCAACTTACAATTACGCATGGACACTTAACGGGGGAGCAACAGGAACGAATACCTCGACTTTAACACCAACAATATCAGGCACTTATGGCTTAATCGTAACATTCAAAACAACAGGATGCTCAACCAAAGCAGCAGACAAAGTAATAACGGTAACAGCCCCACCAAGTAAGCCAACGATAACGGCATCGGGTCCAACCACATTTTGTGCTGATGGAAGTGTAAACCTAACAACCAATGCAACGGGGAGTTATTCGTGGAGCAGTGGGCAAACAACAAATAGTATTAGTATCACTATTGCCGGAACATTCAAAGTAACAGTATTCAATGCCTGCGGAACGGCAGAATCAGACCCGATAACATTGGTAGTGAATCCCAATCCAACAGCCAGCATTGGCGGAAGCAATGCGATATGTACCAACTCAACAAGCAATTTATTAACAGCACTTCCTAATGATGCAGCAACCTACAACTACTCATGGACACTAAATGGTGCGGCTGCAGGCACAAACTCACCCACATTAACACCTACTACATCAGGTACTTATGGATTGATAGTGACATTCAAAACAACAGGGTGTGCCGCCAAAGCTGCTGATAAGAGCATTGTAGTAAGTTCTCCTCCGAGCAAGCCAACTATTACGGCATCGGGTACTACCACAATTTGTGCAGGTAGTGCTGTAAACCTATCTGCCTCGGGCGGTACAGCTTTTTCTTGGTCGTGGAATACAGGAGCAAGTACACAAAACATTGTAGTTACCACCGCACGGGATTACATAGTTACAGTGTTGAATAGTTGTGGCAACAGCACTTCTGACCCTATAACTGTAAAAGTGAATGCCTTGCCATCGATTGCCTTGTCAGATGTAACCATTAGTGGTGCAGATACATACACGTTTCCTTCTACCATTGTGCCAGTGCCTGTCAGCGACTATACTTTTCAATGGAACAGCAGCCAGACAGGTGTTTTTACGGCATTTGCATCAACTTCTGCACAGCCAAGTATTGGCCCATTCTCTGCCATTCAGCCATTTAGTGTAAGTGTGACCGTAGTAAGCAAAATTACCAGTTGTAGCAACACTACCAGTGTATTGGTTACATGGTCGCCCTGTACGCCGCCCGTACTCCGAATTGGCGGCACAGCCAGCGACACCTTAATCTGCTCAGGTGTACCACTTACCCTCAATGCTGCTGTTTTGCAAAAAACAGGCAATATTACCGTAAAAGGATGGAGCCTTGATAACCAGACTATTACGGGTACATCATTGAGTCTTTTAGTGGCTAATCCCGCAGCAGGAACCTACAAAATAGAAGTTTTCGACGAAGGTAGCAAATGCCCTGGATTTGCAACAAAAAGAGTAAGCATTCGCTCGGTCATTACCCCCGAAATCAGCGGGCCTACCTTTGTTTTCTCTGGTTCAGAAATTAAGCTGAATGCTTCTGTAAATCCAGCTGGAAGCTACACCTATAGTTGGAAATTGGGCGGAAGTCAAGAAGGCACAGGCAGTAGCCTTACTGTTACCAAAGGCGGTAGCTATACCTTAGAGATACAAGACGCTAATCAATGTTTTTACACCTCCAAGGCCAGCGTTGTGGAGCTACGGGCATCACCAGCTGTCATTATTAAGGTCAGTTCGGCGAGTCCCTATGTCAAAACACCGCTTACGGTTAGCTTCATTCCAGAAACAATATTGCCTTCGGGTTTGCCTGTTAGCTATAAGTGGTACAACAATGGGGCAGTTATTAGCACAGCAACCAGCCCTACGCTAACATTAACCAGTGTAGGATATTACCTCATCAAATTACAAGTATTATTTGGCGGGTCAGACGGATGTAGCAACACCTCCAACGAGATAGAGTCCATCATTGATGGCACACCAACTATCATTACAAGTACGCC
>JBGAVQ010000175.1:0-11803 GCA_044228045.1 Spirosomataceae bacterium | reverse complement strand
TTTCTCCTCATTTCCCTGATTCTTTTGATTTATTTTAGCTACTTGCACTACTATTTATTACCTCTAAAACCTTTTATGATACAGATTGATTACACCCTCAATCCAGCAGATTTATCCGCTAAACTGTACCGATTTTGGGGGCTTTCGGCTCAAAAAATCCAATCCATTGAGCAGCATTACGACGTTTCAAAAGGCTCGCCTGTTTTTACGGTGCAAGGCCAGTACACCACCCGTGGCTGGACTGAATGGACGCAGGGCTTTCAGTTTGGGTCTTCTATCTTACAGTTTGATGCAACGGGCGAAACTGTGTTTCTGGAAAGTGGCCGCCGCAACACACTCAATGTGATGGCACCGCACGTGAGTCATATTGGTGTGCATGACCATGGCTTCAACAACGTAAGCACCTACGGCAACTTGCTCCGCCTCATGCACGAAGGCAAAACGCCTTTTGACGAATGGGAGAAAAACTTTTATGAATTAGCCCTCAAAATATCTGGAGCCGTACAAGCCAGCCGCTGGACAAGCATCAAAACTGGTGGCTTTATCCATTCTTTCAACGGCCCACATTCACTTTTTGTGGACACCATTCGCTCGTGTAGGGCCTTGATGTTGAGTCATGCGCTGGGTCATGTTTTTCAAGGAGAAGGCGATGTCAAAATCAGTTTGTTAGAACGAGCCCTGCTACACATCAAAGCCACTGCCGAATACTCTGTTTTTTATGGCGAAGGTCGTGATACCTACGATGTGTGGGGACGCACCGCCCATGAGAGCGTTTTCAACACCAAAGATGGTAATTTCCGATGCCCCAATTCGCAACAAGGCTACACAGGTTTTAGCACCTGGACACGGGGACTGGCATGGGCTATGTGCGGTTTTGCAGAAGAATTAGAGTTCTTACAAACCTTAGAAGATACTGAATTGCAGCCTTTTGGCGGTCGTGAAGCCCTTGAAGCCATGATGCTCAAAGCTGCCTGTGCTACTTGCGATTTTTACATCGCACACACACCGATAGACGGCATTCCTTACTGGGATACAGGTGCGCCAAATCTACATCAATTAGGCGATTACTTAAACAAGCCAGCCAATCCGTTTAATAATTTTGAACCTGTTGATGCCACCGCCGCCGCCATCGGAGCGCAGGGATTGCTTAGGTTAGGACGGTATTTACAGGCTAATGGTCAAGCAGAAAAAGGTCAGCAGTATTGGCAAACAGGATTAACTGTGTTGAATACTTTGTTAGACGAACCCTACCTCAGCACCAATCCAAGCCATCAAGGGCTATTACTCCATTCCATTTATCACCAACCAAACGGCTGGGATTACGTACCTGAAAGCAGTAAAATTCCTTACGGCGAGTCGAGTATGTGGGGCGATTATCACTTCCGAGAAGTGGCATTGTATCTGCAACGAATTATCAATAATGAGCCTTATTATGCGTTTTTTAATTGTTTACCGCCAAAATGCTAAGGCACGAAGATTCTTTGTTGAGTACTACCCAGCGTCTTTGCGTCTTAGCGGTTCATAAAATTTTAACTGTGAATTCCCAATATGAGTACCAAATACAAACCCAAATATTCACGAGTTGCTCAACTAAAAACAGCAGCCGACCTGAGTCGTTACTTAGAAACCAGCCAAGTTGACTTAGCCTTCGACGAAACCCTGTTGCCTCCTGCTGAAAGCCCTTTTAACAAGAAAATTCAGTTAAAATCAGGAAAAACGATTGGCAATAGCCTTTGCATTTTGCCGATGGAAGGCTGGGATGGCACACTTGACGGCAAACCCTCTGAATTTACTAAAAATCGTTGGGTCAAATTCGCCATTAGTGGCGCAAAGCTTTTGTTTGGATGCGAAGCCGTAGCCGTTTGTCACGAAGGCAAGGCAAATCCGAATCAATTGGTGATGAGCGAAGCCAATTTTGAAGATTTTGTAAGCCTCCGCCAACTGGTTCTCGACAAACATACCGAACAGTTTGGCAACACCGACGACTTAGTCATTGGCCTCCAATTGACCCATTCGGGGCGTTTTTGCAAACCCAACAGCCACAAAAAATTTGAATCAAAGATTTTGTATAGCCATCCGTTTTTGAATCAAAAATTCGGAATGGATGCCGATTATCCCACGCTGACCGATGAAGAAATTGACGAAATCATTGAGCAATACGTTCGGGCAGCGGTGTTAGCCCAAAAAGCAGGCTATGACTTTGTGGATATTAAGCATTGCCATGGTTATTTGGGGCACGAGTTTTTGAGTGCAGTGAGTAGAGAAGGCAAGTATGGTGGAAGTTTTGAAAATCGCACTCGTTATCTACGAAACATCGTAGAAGGCATCAAAAATGCCGCCCCAGGACTCGAAATGGGCATTCGCCTGAGTGCATTTGATTTTTTACCCTTCAAAAAAGGAACAGACGATGTAGGCGAACCCGAAAAAATCAACCATTATCCCTTTGCATTCGGCGGCGGGCAAGATGGCCTACACATTGATTTAGAGGAAACTAAGGCATTTTTAGCATTAGCAGCGTCGTTGGGCATCCAAATGATTTGCATTACTGGCGGCAGCCCTTACTATAATCCGCACTTGATGCGCCCGGCATTGTTCCCGCCTTCGGATGGTTATCAGCCGCCCGAAGAACCCATGGCAGGCGTGAAGCGACAAATTGACGTAACGCACGATCTCAAAAAAGCCTTTCCCGAATTGGTCATTATTGGTTCAGGGTATTCGTATTTGCAAGAGTGGTTGCCCAATGTAGCGCAGTACGTTTTGCGGAATCAAATGGCCGACTTGGTAGGTTTTGGGCGGATGGTGCTATCATATCCAACCATGCCTCATGATATTTCACAAGGCAAAACACTTGTCCGAAACCTAATTTGTCGTACCTTTTCAGACTGTACGACTGCCCCTCGGAACGGCCTCATTTCAGGTTGTTATCCCTTAGACACACTCTATAAAAAATCGCCAGAAGCAGAAGCACTCAAATTGATTAAAGAGGGAATGTAAACATGAACCGCAAAGACGCTAAGGCACAAAGATTCTTTGCGGTGAGTTTAATTCAAAATTCAGTTAATCATTTAGTAATCAACCTATTTCAGAACAAGACATCAGATAACGAATAACGTTTTCTATGAAAAAAGTAGCATTCATCACAGGTGGAAGTCGAGGTATAGGCTTGGGTATTGCCGAACATTTGGCACGGAAAGGCTTCGATTTGGCTATCAATGGTGTTCGGGCAGAGGAGGCTGTGGCTGATGTATTGCTGCATTTGCAAGCGTTAGGGGCAGAAGTTATTTATTGTCAGGGAGATATAGCATCGAGTGAAGCACGGGCAGCCATGCTCAGTAAAATAAAATCGCATTTCGGACGATTAAATGTGTTAGTCAATAATGCGGGTGTTGCGCCAAAAGTTCGTAATGATATTTTGGAAGCCACCGAAGAAAGTTTTGATTATGTGCTTTCTACCAATCTCAAAGGTACTTATTTTTTGACCCAAGCCGTTGCCAATTGGATGATTCAACAAAAAACAGAAACGCCTGATTTTGAAGGCTGTATCATCACAATCTCGTCTATTTCGGCCACAGTGGCTTCTGTCAATCGGGGTGAGTATTGTGTATCGAAAGCAGGCTTAGGTATGGCTACACAACTGTTTGCGGCCCGTTTGGGAGAGTTTGATATTCCTGTGTATGAAGTACGTCCAGGCATTATCAAAACCGACATGACGGCTGGCGTAACGGCCAAGTATGATAAACTCATTGCCGAAGGACTCACCGTGCAGCCTCGCTGGGGCTTCCCCGACGACATCGGCAAAGCCGTAGCCGCCATTGCCGAAGGTAGTTTTCTGTATTCGACCGGGCAAGTATTTGTGATTGATGGGGGACTAACGATGAGTAGGTTATAATAACTCTGTTTAAATTTACACAAGTGTTGGGTTTGTACCCGACAGCATATTTTCAAACCTCTAAATACCTGAAATACAATGAAAAACATTCCTTTTTCCCGACGGAACTTCATCAAAACTGCAGCAATGGGTTCGGCAGCATTGGGTATTCCTACCATCATTCCCTCCAATGCTTTTGGGGCAAATGACAAACTCCGGATAGCAGTAATTGGTATCAATGGCCGAGGCAAAGACCATATTTCGGGCTTTATGAAGCTCGACAATGTGGAAGTAGCCACCATCTGCGATGTGGACAATGTGGTGCTACAAAACGGTGCTACTGAGTTTGAGAAAAAGTACTCCAAAAAAGTACAAACCCAGCAAGACCTACGCAAGGTTTATGACGACAAAGACATTGATGCCGTAAGCATTGCCACACCCAATCACTGGCACGCACTGGCGGCCATTTGGGCGTGTCAGGCAGGTAAGGATGTATATGTAGAAAAACCCGCTTGCCACAACATTTACGAAGGACGAAAATTGGTAGAAGCCGCCAACAAATACAACCGAATTGTGCAACATGGCGTGCAGTTGCGTAGTTCGCTGGCTATTCAGGAGGCCATCAAACACCTCCGTGAAGGACTCATTGGCAAGGTCTATATGGCCCGAGGAACGGTTTATAAATGGCGACCTGATATTGGCAATATGGGGAATTCGCCCGTGCCAGAAGGCTTAAATTGGGACTTATGGCAAGGCCCCGCCCAAATTCGTGAGTTCAGCAAAAACTATGTCCATTACAACTGGCACTGGTTTTGGGACTACGGCAACGGCGACATTGGCAACCAGGGTATTCACGAAACTGACCTCTGTATGTGGGGGCTGGACGTAGGGTTGCCCGAAGTAATTACGTCGTCGGGTGGTAAATTTTTGTGGAACGACTGCAAAGAAACCCCCGAAGTACTCACCTCAACCTATCATTATCCCAAAGAAGGTAAAATCATTGAGTTTGAGGTGCGTCCGTGGATGACCAATAAAGAAGACGGAGTAGAAGTAGGTAACATTTTCTACGGCGACAAAGGCTATATGGTTATCAATGGTTACAACGACTACAAAACGTTTTTGGGGCGTAACCGTGAAGTTGGGCCTGCTCGTAAAGAAGGTGGCGACCACTACAAAAACTTTGTGGAGGCCGTACGAGCCAAGGACAAAAAACTCCTCAACGGCCCTGTAGAAACGGCCTATCAAGCTGCCGCCATAGCACACCTCGGCAACATTTCGTATCGCTTAGGCAGAACCCTTCACTTTGACCCACAAAAAGAAATCTTTCCTGGCGACAAAGAAGCTAATGCCATGCTAACTCGCAAATACCGAGCACCTTTCGTGATACCCGAAAAAGTGTAGGCGTTATTTCGGCATACTTATCAATATACAAAAAACTGCAAGCTCAGAAAGCCACAAAATGCTGTTAATCAATATATTACCAACATATAAATCTTTCTGAACTTGCAGACCTCTAATCTTATAAAGTACTAACTTATAAACGGTAAACCGACCAAACCGTGAAGTGACACGCCACTCGCTGTAACCCTCTGAACATTTAAACTCGTGAATCCTAATAATAAAACCAACCTCCAAAATCTCCTTCAAGTTCCTGTCATTGTTGCTGCATTAGGTTACTTAGTAGATATGTACGACCTCTTTTTGTTTAGTGTTGTACGAGTACCCAGCCTCAAAGCCCTTGGTGTAGATGCCGATCATTTATTGCCCGAAGGCGTTTTTTTACTCAATATGCAATTAGCCGGGCTATTGATTGGTGGCGTAGTGTGGGGTATATTAGGCGATAAAAAGGGACGGCTTTCGGTACTTTTTGGCTCTATTTTACTGTATTCGTTGGCCAACATTGCCAATGGAATGGTGGCTTCAATGCCTCAATATGCGGCTTTGCGCTTTATTGCTGGCGTTGGATTGGCAGGCGAGTTGGGGGCAGGCATTACCTTAGTGGCCGAGATTTTGCCCAAACACCTGCGAGGTTACGGCTCTGTGTTAGTAGCTACATTGGGCGTGTTGGGTGGTGTGCTGGCTTATTTTATTGCCGATTTGTTTGAGTGGCGCATGTCGTATTACGTAGGCGGGGGCTTGGGGCTATTGTTGCTTATTTTAAGAATCAATGTATTTGAATCAGGCTTATATGTACAGCTCAAAGAAAAAAAAGTAGATAGAGGTAACATTATGAAGCTGTTCAACAACAAAGCCCGCTTTACTAAATACGTTTTGGCCATTTTGGTAGGTGTACCGCTGTGGTTTGTAGTGGGTATTCTCATTACATTTTCACCTGAATTTGGAGCGCAGTTAGGGCTTTCTGAACCAATCATCGCAGGTAAGGCCATTATGTTGGCGTTTTCGGGGCAAGTTTTTGGTGATATTGTGAGCGGACTGCTGAGTCAGTGGCTACAAAGTCGCAAAAAAGCGATTCGTATTTTTATGCTTTTGTCGTTTAGCGTGATGCTTGTTTATTTACTGGCCCCTATCCAAAACACAACCCAACTCTATATATTATGCGCTTTGTTAGGTTTTTGTAATGGTTACTGGACACTGTTCATCATTTTGGCTGCCGAATTGTTTGGCACTAACCTCCGTGCTACTGTTGCTACCTCTGTCCCTAATTTTGTGCGAGGTACTGCTATTATTTTAACCTCTTTGTTCGTAATGCTCAAACCCAGCCTCGGCGTTACCTACGGGGCACTTGCTATTGGTGCGGGCATTGTGGCCATTTCGCTGATTTCACTTCACTTTTTGGACGAAACCTTCTCAAAGGAAATGGATTATGTGGAGTAGGGGAGTTACTTTCCAATACAGAAAGTAACTTCTATTGATTATCAGTTAGTTACGATTTTAAGGTACAAATAGGGTACAAACAAGTTCAGAAAATGCACTTTGGAGCATTAAGGCAACACTAATTCACCTATTCTGTTGTAGTGCTTTGGCAGTTTCAAATAACAAAAAAGGATGGCTTTAAACCATCCTTTTTTGTTGAAAATACCTGCTTCTTGTGATTAAAATTCAATGTGTGTGCCATCAGGCATTACATACACCTGTTTTACAGTTTCCTTTTCGTTCACCTCCATTTGAATCCCCTGTTTGGGTTTTCCTTCTGTTCGGTCTATGACTTCACGGATAAAGTCTAATTTGCCCTCCTTTGCACCCTCAATCAGTTTTTGGGCTATCACTTTGGCTGTATTCGATTTGTCGAGTAGTGCCAACAATTCAGACGTTATGCGTTTGCCCCTTGCCTTGCTTTCGGGGGCTGGCTGGTTTTCGCTCGAAAACTGTTTGCCGTTGCGGTTTCCTTTTGGTGCTGCCATTGTCGTAAGGTTGTGGTTTTGACGATAATTCATCCATTGCATTTTGTAGCCAATCGCTGCCAACGTTTTTTAGGTTGTCATATTTGTAACAATTGCCGCCGCCCCGCCTCCCCCTCCTCTTTAATTTTTTAAAAAATTTGCGACTACTACAGTATCTTTTTAAAGTACCTTTTTAGAATACCTTTCTAAAATACCTTTTTATAGGTGCTGTAGTTCTGCTGATACTCTGCTGTTGAATTGTCGAAAGGTTCTTAAATCTCTTATTATAGGTGCTGACTTGCTGTTGATGCTCCTTATTATAGGTGCTGTTTTGCTGCTCATGGCTCTATGGCGGTTTTTTCAGCTTTTGCATTGCCTTTTGATAGGCTTCATCTTTCTTTTGTTTGAGTTCCTTTGCTTTGCAAGTTTCTCGATTGCGTTCTACATGAAGTATCAACGTTTCGAGTGCAATAGTAAACGAAACATAAAAGCCCCTGGTCTGCCTTGAGTAGTAAATAAGCCCCCAATTTTTTTGAAGTTCTAATTTGATTTTGTCTAATTGGTAGCGGTTCAAGGTTAGGGTGTTTCTTACTTGGTATTCGTCCACCTTGCGAAACCCGTACATTCTTGCCAGTAGATAATCGTTCTTTACCTTGCAGCAAGGTTTTACCCCTAAGATGCTTCTAATGGCACAATAAGCCCTAAAAGTCAATATTTCAAAATCTGTTTTTTCTTCATTACAGAATTGGAGTAACAAAGAAGTATTGATGCTTACCATCGGATTACTTACCGAAAAAGTATCGTGCAACTCTTTGCCGTTATTCACTCTGTTTTGCAGGTTATTCACGGTTAGGTTAAAATACTCCATTGCCTGTTGAATGTGCTTTGGTGCTACAGTTGTTTCGTTGCGCTCCAAGAAATCAAGGGCTTTTCTGTAAATGCCATAAGTAAACGCATTGCTACAAACTCGACGAATGTCAATTTCTTGCAAAAGTTCGATCGGAAATAGTAGGTATCGGGTTTCACTCATGGCTTTCAAAAGTTAGGGTGTACCAATCAAAAAAACGTTGGAAGTCCTTAGCGATAAAGTAAAGCCCCCCTGCTCGTTCTACTTGCTGCTGATATTCCTTTTGCTTTGGGCTTTGTCTGTCCTTACCTACTTTGACCTCCACTTTGACCGAACGCCCTTTGATGGTAGCCGAAATGTCGGCTGTGCCTCGCTGTGTAGAGGAATAAACACGCTTGATACCTCCAATTGATTTGACACGCCCAACAACGTCTTGAAACGTTTTTCTGTCATCAATTACACGTCCCTCGCTGCTGATTCTTTCGGCTTGACCTCCACACAAACGCACGTAGTCAATAATGCACCAAGTTAAGCCGTTGGCAGTTTGGTCTTCATAGCGGCGTGGAGGAGGTAACGCATGAGGGGGTACGTTGGGGTGCTGTTGGCGTTTGGCTTCTGCTGCCAGTGCTGACAGTTGTTGCAATGCTGTCATCTTGCGCCCTCCTTCTTCTTACGGTTGGATAGATACGCCTCCGCTTCGCTGGCTATTTCTGTTAATGTCTTTTTTCGCCCTGTTTTAACCCAGTTAGTAAGTTCCTGTTGAGAGAAATACAACCGCTTTCCCTTTTTCATACAAGGGATTTCCAAACGGCTTACAAGCCCGTAAATAGTGGGAACGGATAGGTTCAGCAATTCACTCGCTTGCTGAATTGTTAGAAGTTGGTCGGCTTGGGGCTTGTCTTCGTTGGCGTTGTCAAGCAATAGCCGTTCGATGTTTTCTAATTTGCCGTAAAGTTGTGTAACAGCTTTTGGTAGTTGTTCAAACGTAAGTTCGTTCATTGCAGCATTTTTTAGTTAAATGATGCTGCAAACTTAGATGCACAAATTTGACTAACTTATTGATATTTAGTTGTATAAACTTAAATACAAGAATAAACAAGTTTCACAAGCGTTTTACTTATTGTTTTCAATGGATTCCAGTATGAATTGGATTCTATCCTCAATACTTTGAAGGTCTGCACTATGTTTTTGAGCAATGTAGATGAAGTTAAAAATACTTTGATAGCTGCCTATATCTCTATCAAAAAATGACGTTAAAGCCTCATGTATGGCTTTTCTTTTCCTGTTTTCAATGCTCAATAGTGGAGGTGTGGCATCGGTCAATACTTTAATCATTAAGTGTACCCCTTTGCCTTTTTCAGTTATAAATTCATTTTTCAAGGCAATAGCAAGCTGTTCACGTTTGGGGTGCAAAAGATATTTAGGAAAGGTTTTAGTGAGTTTTTCTTGTTTGTCGTTCTCTGTTTTCGTTTTGGTTGGTTGATTTGTTGATAAAACAAACAAATCTCTATTCCTTAAATAATGCTCAAAATGAACAATATCCCATATTAAAGACAAATGGTAAATCTTGTAAATGTCTGATTCTAAAATGAGTGAATCTAAATCAACGTTTTCTTTCAGTAGTTTCCTTAATTCATCAATGCTTTTCTTTATCGGATGGGTTCTATCATCAAAGGGCTTGGCTATCAGGTTGATTTGTGCCTTTACGCTTTTTAGAGACGATTTTAATAATCCTTTAATTTGGCTTTGCATCCTCCTTTCAAAATCAGTTACCAAATTATCATAAGGCTGAACAATCCAAGCAAGTTTTTTAGGTCTATTAGTACCAAGTGAAAACGCCTCAACTGGCCATTTTTGTTGAGCATTTTTTTTTCTGTACGAATCAAGCCAAAACCTATTTAGTTTCAGTTTTTCAACATCATTGGCTGGCTCAATACCAAACTTTAAAAGAACCTTACCATCATCATCAATGTAGGTTAAATTTAGTACAAGTTCATCTTTACAAACTGTTTCAGCCCAAAACTTCAATTTTGAATCAAAGTCAGGTAATGAATCAAGGTGTGCTTGATAGGCTCTATGAAGTTCAAACTGGTTGGTCATTGTGAATAAAATTGAATTTAATGCGCTTCTGAATAGATAATTCTATTGTCATTTAACATTCGTAACTGCTTGTACTTGTCAATCACTTCTTGCCTATATTCTGCATTGGGAATATATTCACATAAGAACCTTAATAACCCTTGATATTGTTGAGCTTGCTCATTTGGGGTTTTTGTACTAAATGCCAACATTTCCAGTTCTTTGTAAGTTATTGGCGCACCTGCTTTGAGGGAATTTTTCATAAGTCCAACTTTATTTTATCAGCCGCCTCCCGTTTGGTTTGGTCAATAATCTTGGCGTAAATCTGTGTGGTTTTGAGTTCACGGTGTCCCAGCATCTTGCTAACGGTATAAATGTCTGTTCCCTTCGATAGCTGCAAGGTGGCAAACGTATGCCTGAAACAATGGAACGTAACATTCTTGGTAATACCTGCTGCTCCTATCCATTGGTAGAGGTGTTTGTTTTCGTATGCTGAATAGATAAGCCCTTCAAATACTTTGTCGGTGTCCCGATTGCTATCGGGATTACTTTCACCCAGTAAGCTGTAAGCCTGTTCAGAAATAGGCATCATTTCAACCCCTTTTGTTTTTTGCTGTTTGAATTGGATAAAATACCCGTTACCTTCAATGTATTCAAGTTCGCCCCAAACAAGGTTTTGAATATCTGAAAACCTCAACCCTGTGAGAGCTGAAAACAAGGCTGCCCGTTTCAGTAAAGGGTTATTACATTCCGTTTTTACAAGGCTGTTTAGTTCCTCAATAGTCAAGAAATTCCTGTGCGCTTCGGCTGGCTTTATCGTTCCAATCTTGGCGTTGAGGTCGGTCTGCAAAAGACCGTCTTTGTATGCCTGTTTCAGCGTTGCTTTCAGCTTATTGAAATACGAAACAGCCGAATTTTGGGAAAGGGTTGTTTTGCTGCTTTTCTTACTTTGTGTAGTAAGTAGGTAATCTTTGAAGTCGTTGCAAAATGTTTCGTTGAGGTCGGCAAACTTCAAACAACCTTTGGTAAAAGTATTCAGGTAATTGTAAGCCGAAACCCAATTATCATAGTTAGAGGCTTTGCGCTTGTCTGCCAACTTTTTGAAATACTCTACAAAGTTTCGTTCACCAAGTTCTTTGATTTTTAGTTGCTCCTTTTCGTACCCTGTGTAAATTTCGGGCTTGTTGATATGGTTTTCTCGTTTCTGCCTTATCTGCTCTGCAAGTTGTTGGGTTTCTTTGTTGTGTTGCTTGTCAATAGCGTTTTTAGGCTTATCGAGTAGGTACATTCCCAAAAATTCCCTTCGGGTTGGTTCGCCCGTTTCGGGGTGTGGTATCGGTGGGTAAAAGTCAAGGTACAAACTGTGTCTGCTCCCTGAAATCGGTTTCTGTCTTAGTGTAACTTTGGTTGCCATTGCCTTTTATCCTAAGCTGTTTAACTCAATAGTTTATCAATTATCGTTTTGGGAACATAAGCAAACCAACCCTTTTTTATCTTGGGTATGCTGTTCCGTTTAATTACTTCGTGCAAAGCCTTTTCAGATATTCCGTACTTGGCTTGTACTTCGGAAAGGTTGTAACAGTCGCTTATTTCGTACTGTATGGGCTTGCTTTCAGGTGGAGGTATAAAGGCAGGTTGCTCAAATAGCTTGTCAAGGTCGGCACGTTC
>JBGAVQ010000174.1:0-11868 GCA_044228045.1 Spirosomataceae bacterium | reverse complement strand
AAAAACAGGCTTAATCTATCATGGCTATGATGACAAGAAAGCGCAACGTTGGGCAGATCCCAAAACGGGACGTTCGCCGCATTTTTGGAGCAGAGCCATTGGATGGTATGCCATGGCTTTGGTTGATGTGTTGGATTATATGCCACAAGACCACCCAGAACGAGCAAACCTTATTAAATACCTACAACGTTTGGCTCCTGTTCTGATCAAATACCAAGATGCACAATCAGGAGTATGGTATCAGATGACCTCACAAGGCAATCGTGCCGGTAACTATTTTGAAGCATCGGGTTCATGTATGTTTGTGTATGCACTGGCAAAGGGCGTGCGCATGGGTTATTTACCAGAAACATTTTTAGCAGCAGCAAAAAAAGGCTACGCCGGACTATTGAAAGAATTTGTTGAACAAGAACCCAACGGCACTCTTAGCCTCAACAAGACGGTGAGCGTAGGCGGCTTGGGCGGTACTCCATACCGTGACGGCTCGTATGAATATTACCTCAGCGAACCTGTTCGGAAGAATGACCTCAAAGGCGTAGGGCCATTCATTTTTGCCAGTGTCGAGATGGAAATTGCTGCCGAGAACAGCCTCGGTAAAGGAAAAACGGTAGCGGTTGATTACTATTTTAATCGTGAATTTAGAAAGGACTTGAATGGCAAAGAAGAACAGTTTCACTACACTTGGGAAGACCGCCAGCACTCAGGTTTTTGGGTTTGGGGCAAAATTTTTAATGAATTAGGGGCAAAAACGACCGCCGTTACCACACCTCCTACCTCAGTGAATCTCAAAGGTATAGATGTTTACATTATTGTGGATCCTGATACGAAGAAGGAAACAGCCAGCCCCAATTTTATTCAAGAAGCTGATATTGAGGCCATAAAAGTTTGGGTAGAGGCAGGTGGTACTTTGGTGATGATGGCTAATGATACAGCAAATTGTGAAACGATGCACTTTAACCAACTCGCCCAAAATTTTGGTATCCAGTTTTTGCCCAGAAATAGAAATATGGTGCAAGGCACACAATGGGAGCAAGGTCGTATAGATATTCCAGCAGGCAATCCAATCTTCAAAAATACCAAGGTTGTCTATATCAAAGAATTATCACCACTTGACGTAAAAGCACCTGCCAAAGCCATCGTGACTGACAAAGGAGATGTCATTTTTGCGGTAGCAAAAGTTGGCAAAGGAACGGTATTTGCCGTTGGTGATCCTTGGCTTTACAATGAATATACCGACGGGCGACGAATCCCACTTATTTACGAAAATTTCTCGGCGGCAAAAGATTTGGCCAAGTGGCTATTATCGGCTAAATAAAATAGCATAAAGATGAACCGCTACCAAAATTTAGTAATGTCATTCTTAATGTGCTTGCCGTTGATTAGCGTGCAAGCACAAAAGAAAATCATCGTTTCAGCAGACGGCAAAGGGCAGTTCAAAACCATCCAAGCGGCTATCAATAGCCTCGACACCACTATGACCACCGAACAACGAATCATCTTTATCAAAAATGGGACATATTCCGAAAAGTTGATGATTAGCAAATCGTACGTTTCGTTCATTGGCGAAACCGAAAAGAACGTCATCATTCGTCAGGCACTGCCACGAGACGCTTGGCGTTGCGAGCATCCGGATGATTACGGGGCTGCTACTATCAGTGCAAAAGGACATGACTTGGCCTTTGAAAACCTGACCGTTTTGAACGACTATGGCTTTAACGCCAAAGGCGATACCTCCATCGCTTGCCTCAACGAGTCGGGAAGCACTAAAATCGTTCGCAAAGATGGGCATCAGTTTGCCTTTCGTTCCATGCCGGGTGCTACTCGTCTCAGTTTCAAAAATTGCACATTTCGAGCCTTGGGTGGTGATACCGTTAGTCCGTGGGACGTAGAGGCAGGTATGTATTATTTCAAGAATTGCACTATGGAAGGTGGCGTAGATTTCTATTGCCCACGAGGCTGGGCTTGGGCCGAAAACTGCCATTTTGTTTGCCATAACATGAGTGCTGCTATTTGGCATGATGGCACCAATCACGAATCGTCAAAAACGGTGTTGAAAAACTGCACTTTCGAGGGTGATAAAGGCTACAAACTGGGCCGCTATCACCGTCCTGCCCAGTTTTATCTGATTAACTGTCGCTTTGATGAAAACATGGCCGATGCCGAAATCTATCATGTGTCGAGTAGCCCAGCACCAACTTGGGGGCATCGGGTTTATTACCAAAACTGCCACCGCACAGGTGGTGACTATGCATGGCATAAAGATAACCTGAAGATTGCTGCCCAAACTATCACTATAGATTGGACTTTTGAAGGAAAATGGAAACCAAATTGAGCAAATGACCACGGGAAGACACAACCTCAGTTATAAGAATGTATTTAAGGGCAAAGTGCTGCCAAGACCATAGCAAAATGAAAAAAGCATTTCTGTTTCTAATGATTAGTACGTTTGTGTACTTATCAAGTTGCAAAGCCGTTTCGGTAGCTAATGAGGGTATAAAAATAGATAGCATAGCCGAACGAATGCTGTTGTACCAACGTAGTAATGGCGGTTTTCCACAACCTGGTGGCGACCCCATTAACTATAACAAACCGCTTTCAGACACTGAAAAAGCAACTTTGTTGAAGGAAAAAAACAAATTAGATGCTACCATTGACGACAAAGCCACCACTCGTGAAATCAATCATTTGGTAAAAGCCTTCAAGCAAACACAAAATACAGCTTACAAAGTTGCTGCCGAAAGAGGGATTAACTACCTACTAACTGCCCAAAATACCGCAGGAGGCTGGGGGCAGTTTTATCCTGATTCGAGTGGTTATCACAAGCACATTACCTACAACGACAATGCCATGATAGAAGTAATGTTGGTCATGAAAAACATCGTAGAAGGCACCAACAACTTTGAAGTAGTGGACAAATCATTAGTTGCCAAAGCGCAGAAAGCAATGGATGGAGGCATTCAGTGTATTTTGAAAACCCAATATATTCAGCATGGTAAACTAACCGCTTGGTGCGCCCAGCACGACCGCAAAACGCTTTTGCCAGCTCCTGCTCGTAAGTTTGAGTTAGCTTCGTTAAGTGGTGGCGAAACCGTAGGTATCGTACGGTTTTTGATGAGTGTCAACAATCCCTCGCCCGAAATCAAAAAGTCTATTCAGGCCGCTGTAGCTTGGTTAGAATCTGTAAAATTGGTAGGCATTGCAGTTAAAGACATCAACGACCCCAGCCAACCCAAAGGCAAAGACCGCATTGTGGTACCAGACCCTACCTCTACGCTTTGGGCAAGGTTTTACGACCTCGATACCAACCAGCCCTTTTTTGTAGGGCGAGATAGCATCAAAAAAAATACCCTCGCCGAAATCGAAAACGAACGCCGCACAGGCTATGGCTATTATGGCACTTGGCCTAAAAATCTATTAGCTAACGAATATCCCAAATGGGCTAAAAAATGGGAGAAATGATTCATATCAAATGTATTTTGAAACTTAGATTATTACATATTACACTTACCGTACTATCGTTGTCGGCAACGGCACAAGTCTGGAAAGCCGACAAAGGCGATGGTACTTATCGTAACCCCATTCTTCATGCCGATTACTCCGACCCAGACCTCGTGCGAGTAGGCGACGACTATTATCTCACAGCTTCCAGTTTTAGTGATATTCCTGGGTTACCGATTTTGCATTCAAAAGACTTAGTCAATTGGCAACTTATCGGCCATGCGCTGCTCCGTCAGCCGCCATTTGAGCATTTCGAAAAACCTCAACATGGCAATGGTGTGTGGGCTCCTGCCCTCCGTCATCGCAACGGCGAGTTCTATTTATACTACCCCGACCCTGACTTTGGTATTTACCTCATTAAAGCCCAAAATGCCGCAGGGCCATGGTCAGAACCCCTACTGGTAAAAGCTGGCAAAGGTTTGATAGACCCCTGCCCGTTTTGGGACGATAACGGTAAGGCATACCTCATACACGCCTTTGCTGGTAGCCGAGCAGGTATCAAGAGTATTTTGCTCATCAATCAACTGAGTACAGATGGAACAAAAATTTTAGATGAAGGCACACTCATTTTTGATGGTCACGACCATCACCCTACGCTCGAAGGTCCCAAGGTCTATAAACACAATGGCTATTATTACCTCTCCGCACCCGCAGGAGGTGTTCCTACGGGCTATCAGTTGATTCTTCGTGCCAAGAATATTTATGGCCCTTATGAAGAAAAAATCGTGTTGGAGCAAGGTAAAACGCCCATCAATGGCCCGCATCAAGGCGGCTGGGTAAACACCCCAAACGGCCAGTGGTGGTTTATACATTTTCAAGATAAAGAAGCCTACGGCAGAATCCTGCATCTACAACCCATGAAGTGGGTCAATAACTGGCCTGTGATGGGCAATGACCCCGATGGCGACGGTAAAGGAGAGCCTGTGCTGGTCTATAAAAAACCAAATGTAGGCAAGCAACACCCAGTAGCAGCCCCACCCGAATCAGACGAGTTTTCGGGAATTCAGCTTGGCAAACAATGGCAATGGCATGCCAACCCAAAGGCTACCTGGGCATTTGCCAGCAACCAAGGGTATTTAAGGATGTTTTCATACAAACTACCCGACTCCTTCAAAAACTACTGGGATGTTCCTAATTTATTACTCCAGAAATTCCCTGCCGAAGAGTTTTCGGTAACCACCAAACTCACTTTTAGTCCACGCTTAGAAGGCGAAAAGGTAGGTTTAATAGTAATGGGAACAGACTATGGGTATTTGTCTTTATCCAAGAAAGGAAATGACATAGCTCTTACTTATACTACTTGCAAAAGCGCAGACAAAGGCACACCCGAAACCGAAATAACCTTAGCCACTATCTCCCCAAAAAACATATATTTTAAAGTTAATATTCGTAAAGGGGCTATTTGTCAATTTGCTTATAGCCTCGATGGAGAAACGTTTATCACTGTTCAAGAAAACTTCAAAGCCATGCCTGGCCGCTGGATTGGTGCCAAAGTGGGGCTTTTTGTGACACGTACTGCACAAACAAACGACTCTGGCTTTGCAGATATTGATTATTTTAGAATAGACCCACTAACGCCTTAAAAATTATGAATCAACTCAGTAAAAAGCAGTTGGTTACCTATCAAAACAATCCGCTTGTGGTTGCGCCTGATAGGGCTATTTTCGACCTACCCGAGAAAGTCCTTCAATTTGGTACTGGTGTACTACTACGGGGCTTGCCTGATTATCTGATAGATAAAGCCAACCGTCAAGGCATTTTTAATGGCCGAATTGTGGTTGTTAAGTCCACCGACTCTGGCGACTCAACGGCTTTTGATGAGCAAGATAATCTTTACACACTTTGTATTAGGGGTATTGAGAACGGACACAATATCGAAGAAAATATTATTTGTTCGGCTATTAGTAGGGTTTTGTCAGCAAAATCGCAATGGCAAGAAATCTTATCTTGTGTTCAGAATCCTGATTTGCAGGTTATTATCTCCAACACTACCGAAGTTGGCATTCAATTGATACAAGATGACATCAGCGACACCCCGCCAGCATCGTTTCCGGGTAAGCTGTTAGCTTTTTTGTTTGCCCGCTACAAAGCCTTCGGAGGAGCCGAAAGCTCAGGTTTTGTGATTGTACCAACAGAATTGATTGTTGATAATGGGTCTAAATTAGAAGCAATTGTCATCGAATTAGCGCACCGAAATGGTTTAGAAAGTGACTTTTTAGACTGGCTCGAAAGTGCCAATTATTTCTGTAATTCACTGGTGGACAGGATTGTGCCAGGTAAGCCTGATGTAAAAGCCTACCAGAAAATCAGCCGAGAACTCGGTTATGACGATCAACTATTTACGGTTAGCGAGGTGTTTCGTTTGTGGGCTATCGAAGGCGACGAACATGTGAAGCAAGTTCTTTCGTTTCACCTTGCCGACGAAGGTATCTTCATAGAACCCGACATTAACATATTCCGTGAACTCAAACTTCGCTTACTCAATGGAACGCATACGCTGAGTGGAGGGTTGGCTTATTTGGCTGGTTTTGATACCGTTAAGCAAGCCATGCAAGACGAAAACATGGCCACTTTTATTAACAATTTAATGTTGATAGAACTCGCCCCGACTATCTCAGAAGAAAGACATCCTGAGTTTGCAGATTTGGTTCAACGCTTTGGTTTACAGGTACTTGATCGCTTTCGGAATCCGCATCTTGACCACCAATGGCTGAGTATTACACTCAACTATACGTCTAAGATGAAAATGCGAAATTTGCCCACTTTACAGCAACATTACCATATTTTTGGTACAGTTCCCGACTACATTTCGCTGGGTTTTGGAGCCTATTTATGTTTTATGAAACCCGTTTTTAAAGAAGGTTTTGTATATTTTGGCCAACGAAATGGCAAATTCTACCCTATTCAAGATGAAAAAGCAGACTATTTCTACGAAAAATGGCAACAAGTTTCTGTCGAAAAGGTAGTAAATAGTATTTTGCAAGATAAAAACTTGTGGGAAATGGACTTAACTTTGTTAGCAGGTTTTGCCCAACAAGTAAGTGATTATGTACAAAGTATGCTCGAAAACGGGGTTTCTGAAACTATAGAAGCTTTCTTTTCTAAAAGCGAATTAATTGAGAAATGAAACAGAACATCTTAAAAATTCATCCAGACGACAACGTGATTGTGGCACTGGACGACCTGAAAAAAGGAGAAACGGTTAGCCTCGACGGCCACACTTACACTTTGCAAGACGATGTAGCCGCCAAACACAAGTTTGCTGAATATGACTTTGCCGCTGGCGACCAAATTATTATGTATGGTGTGTTGGTTGGCAAAGCACAATATGCCATTCCGCAAGGTTCTTGGATAAATACCTTTAATGTAAAGCACTCGGCGCAGTCGTATAGTGGCCGCCAACCTAAATTAGATTGGCAAAAACCTGATGTTAGTAAGTTTGCAAACCGTACTTTCAATGGGTTTCATCGTGCCGATGGGCGAGTAGGTACTGCTAACTATTGGGTGGTGGTTCCAATGGTTTTTTGTGAGAACCAAAACGTTGGAATTATTAGAGAAGCATTATTGAAAGAACTCGGCTACGCTCCGTCAAACAAGTATCAAAACTACACACAATCGCTGATTGGAGCCTATAAAAATGGGGTCAATCTTACCGAGTTTGACTACCAAGAGTCGCTTTCCTCTTCCGAAAAAACAGGGGCAGGGTTACTTTTTCCGAATGTAAACGGCATTAAGTTTCTGACACACGAAGGCGGATGCGGTGGCACTCGTGACGACTCCCAAACCCTATGCCAACTATTGGCTGGGTACATTACCCACCCCAATGTAGCTGGCGCTACCATACTGAGTTTGGGTTGCCAAAATGCCCAAGTCAAAATCTTGCAAGATGCCATTGCTGCCATTGATCCTAATTTTAGTAAGCCTTTTTATGTATTTGACCAGCAAGCCATTGGAAATGAGGATGATATGCTTCGTCGAGCCATTCGTCAAACCTTTATTGGACTAACGCTCGCCAACCAATACACTCGGCAACCTGCCTCTTTAGCTCACCTCAACTTAGGTGTAGAGTGTGGTGGTTCTGATGGTTTTTCGGGTATTTCGGCCAACCCAGCAGTTGGTTATTGTGCTGATTTGCTTTCTACCTTGGGTGGCAAAGTCATGTTAGCTGAATTTCCTGAGCTTTGTGGTGTAGAGCAAGAACTCATCAACCGCTGTGTATCAGACGAATTAGCCAATAAATTTACCACCATACAGTCGGCGTATGCTCGCCGAGCCGAGGCTGTAGGCTCGGGCTTTGACATGAATCCGTCTCCTGGCAACATCAAAGACGGCCTTATTACCGATGCCATCAAGTCGGCAGGAGCGGCCAAAAAAGGTGGCACTTCGCCCATCACTGATGTGCTTGACTATACCGAACAAGCCAAAAAACCAGGGCTGAATTTGCTCTGCACACCTGGTAATGATGGCGAGTGTACAACAGGACTGGCGGGTTCGGGTGCTAATGTGATTATGTTTACCACAGGGCTTGGCAATCCGATGGGAAACCCCGTTTGTCCAGTTTTGAAAATATCGTCTAACTCAACATTAGCTCGAAAAATGGGCGATATTATTGATATTGACGCTGGCTTGGTCATCACTGGCGAAAAAACAATTCAAGAAATGGGCGAAGACCTGTTGGAGATTTGTATTGCCACTGCCTCGGGTGATTATGTACCCAAAGCAGTAGCACTTGGTCACGATGACTTTATACCTTGGAAACGAGGGGTTTCGCTTTGATTTGTAACCATTTAACTCCTAAATATCAATGAAAAAACTCTTTTTTCTCTGCCTTTTAATACTAATAAGTAGCCCTATTTTTGCCCAAAGTAAAGACGAAAAAGCTGTTACTCAGGCTGTTGAAAATCTTCGTAAAGCTATGATTGATCCTGACAAAGCGATGCTCGAAGAAATTGCGGCCACTGACCTTAGCTATGGACATTCAAATGGATTGCTTGAAGATAAAGCTACGTTTGTAGATGCGTTAGTTAGTAATAAATCTGATTTTGTAAGTATTGACCTTAGCGAACAAACTATTAAAATAGTAGGCAATACGGCAATAGTGCGCCATAAATTAGCTGCCCAAACTAATAACGGTGGCAAGCCTGGTACAACTAAACTATCTATTTTGTTGGTATGGCAAAAACAAAAAGGTAGTTGGAGACTATTGGCTCGCCAAGCAGTAAAGATTTAAATTAAAACAAAAGAAGCTGAGAGTTGAGCCAAAATGGCGTTGATAAGAGGGTTTTAGCTTGTGATTTAAATTTGACTATCTATGAAAAACTGGAAGATTCTTGAATCGTCGTATCCGATTGCCGACCCGTGGATTCGGGTACGACGAGATAAGTGCTTGGTTTCTAATGGGAAATTGATTGAAGCCTACCATATTTTAGAATATCCCGATTGGGTTAATGCCGTAGCACTTACCGACGATGGCCAAGTTATTTTGGTAAAACAGTATCGTCATGGGGTGCAGCGAGAGGTCATCGAACTGGTGTCTGGAACAGTGGACCCAGGCGAAAATCCCGATGAATGTGTAGCTCGGGAGTTGACCGAAGAAACAGGTTTTGTCTTTGAAAATATCGTGCGCCTGTGTGAAATATCACCTAACCCAGCCAATCATACCAACACTACGTACTGTTATTTGGCCACAGGAGGCAAAAAAGTAACTACCCAAGACCTCGATGAAAGTGAGGAATTGGATGTACTGATTGTGACAATGGAGGAATTTCTGAATCTCTTAGAAACCAATCAATTTGCCCAAGCCTTGCATGTTACGGGTATTTACTATGCGCTTAGGAAGCTGGGGGTACTTAGTTTGAACTAAAACTACCGCTTCTTCCACCAAAGCACAAAGCCTGTGATGGTCATCACACAAAGACCCATGCCACCCAAGCCATAAATCAACTTAGTGAACAAACCGCCGTATTCGCCAAAGTGAAGTTGCTCTACAGAGCTTTCCAGGTTGGCTTCTAAGTCGTTGTCTTCTTTATGCTGAATTTCTTTGATATTGCCCGTTGATGCCTCAAAAAGTATTGACGTATTGAATTTACCTATCAAACGACTGCTTTCGGGACGAGTGCCAGCAATAACAAGGGCATCGTCTGCTGTATGAGGATAGCCCACGTACTGAGGGGTAAAGCCATTCACAGCCTGAGTAGCTTTGGTCAGCAAGCTGTCAATAGGGTAATTAGATTGGTTAGCTGTCAAGAAAACAGGTTCTGTTTTTTTCTCACGAGGCTCTTCTGGTTGCTCAAATGAATCTAAGATTCGCTCCACTTTTTCCCAGTGCATAAAAGTACCCGTGAGTGCCATCAAGAGTAAAAATAAACAGGCACTTACGCCAATCCATTTGTGCAAGTCTGAATTGGTGAGGTAAGAAGTCTTGCGCCGAATACCGATTTTATAGACACTAAATAAAGACTTTCGGTAGTACCAAAGCCCCGACACCACCGAAAGAATAAAACAAAGCCCAACTATGAACAAAATCACATGACCACTTTTGCCAATGGTAAGGTGCTCGTGCAGGTGTAAAAGGTTTACAATAAAAACATCATTTTTCAATCGCTCGCCTGTGATGTCGCCCGTGTAGGGATTCACATACACCCACGTGCGTTGGCCTTTTACCATAATTTCGGTCATGACAGCTCGGGTGGCATCGCCGTTGTGTAAAAACGTTCCATTGAGCACTGCATCTGGATGAGTTGCCGTTATTTTTTTAATTAACTCATTGTAAGCCAGTGTTTTATTTTTTGCTTCAACCGTAACTATTGAGGTGTTGAAAGCCTTGTCAATTTCGTCTCGAAATACTAACATGGTACCTGTAATACTTAACAAAAGCAAAAAAAGACCAGCAATTAAGCCAGACCATTTGTGAAGTGCATAAACGAGCTTATCGAATTTTCGCATGATGATTGGATTGATTTTTTCGTAATCATACTGAAAACTTTGCGCTTAGTGTTACTTTCGTAGCAAAATTTCGTAATCAGTAGAGCAAATTAGCTTTTTCTGAGATTACTACCTAACTCACTATTTATGAATCTATTAGTACTCTTTCTTTCTCTATTGCTTGTTTCGCCTGTTATTGCTCAGAACGTTCTTTTTGTAGAAGTAAGCGATTCTAAAACCCAAAAGCCACTGGCTGATGTCAACGTGTTTTTTCCAAAATTAGCCGAAGGAAGCTATACCAACTCAGAAGGTAAAGCCACGCTTTCGTATTTTCCGAATGGCACTCACGAACTAAAAATTACCAAATTAGGCTATCGTGCGCAGCACCTCATGTTGAAGTTTCCACGTTCTAATCGCAACGAAGTCCTTCGCATCGCACTCCATCCCGAAGCTATTGATTTAGAGAATGTTATCGTTACGGCAGTTCGTACCAATAGCCGTATTGAAGAAATCCCCGTGCGAGTAGAAGTGCTCGGTTTAGACGAGATAGAGGAAAAAACCAACATGCACCCTGCCAGCATTAACATGATGCTGACCGAAACGTCGGGGATTCAGGCACAACAAACCTCGGCAACATCGGGCAATGTGCAGATTCGCTTGCAGGGACTTGATGGCAAATACACCCAAATTCTGAAAGATGGATTTCCTCTCTATGGCGGTCTTGCCAACGGGCTGAGTATCATGCAAATCCCACCCTTAGATTTGAAGCAAGTTGAAATCGTTAAAGGCTCGTCGTCGGCATTGTATGGGGGCGATGCCATTGCAGGAGTAATAAACTTGGTATCAAAGGCTCCAACCAAACGCCCTGAGTTTATTGGTTTGGCAAGCCTTACACATAAAGGTGCAAAAGATTTAAATACTTGGTATTCGGCTACTTACGGAAAAATAGGCATTACAAACTTGGCTACTATTAACCTACAATCGCCATTTGATGTAAACAAAGACGGGTTCACAGACTTGACTCAGTACCGCACTATTACGATTAACCCCAAATTATATTTTCAGATAGACCCTTACACCAAACTAACACTGGGTGTAAACATCACTAATGACCTCCGCAAAGGCGGTTTTTTGAAATCAATCAACGAAAATGTAAAAGTTGGGGTAGAACAAAACCAGTCGAATCGCTTTTACACACAACTGAAATTAGACTATTTGGACGAAAAAGGCGGCACGTTTACCTTCAAAAACAGTGTAAATGCTTTTCACCGACAAATTACCATGCCACAAAGTAACTTTGATGGTAAACAAACTGCTACTTACACAGAAGTAGCTTATTTGCGAAAAATTACGCAACACAAAATTGTAGCTGGCATCACAGTAATGACCGACCACTTTGCCGACCAATTGATAGAAGACCGTAGTTACAAGTATGCTACTATGGGT
>JBGAVQ010000173.1:0-11893 GCA_044228045.1 Spirosomataceae bacterium | reverse complement strand
AGACAATACGGCTTTATACTTTTGCCTGCACGCTTTTAACTTAACCTAAATCGCTGAGTAAAAATCAATTACTTCGCCATCCGCAACTGTAACACTAGCTTTTTTGAAAGTAGAAGTTGTACCAGACGTAACTCGGCTTTTGGTGCTTCTTGATTTTACTTTACCAATTTGACGGAGCGTTTGTACAGATTCTACTTTAACTCCGTACATTTTCTCGATAGCCTTCTTGATTTCAATCTTGTTGGCTTTTAACGCTACTTTAAAACCATACTTGCCGCTTTTGTTCAGCTCAGTATATTTTTCAGTTAGTAACGGTTTGATAATTAAACTCATATTCGTATGTGTTTTGTGCCGGGCAATAACCCGTTCCACATTAGTTCAACAACGATTCAATTTTTGAAACAGCACTTTCGATGATAAGCACTTTGTCGGCGTTGAGTACGTCATACGTGGTGATTTGTGTGGCTGTAACTACGTTTGCTTTTTGTAAGTTACGACCAGACAGAAATACGTTATCGTTGACATCAGCAAGCACTAACAATGTTTTTGTATTAGCCAATGAGAAGGCATTCAATAAAGCTAAAAAATCTTTGGTTTTGGGAGCATTAAAAGTGAAATCCTCTAATACTGACACCACACCATCTTTAGCTTTTGAAGCCAAGGCTGACTTACGAGCTAAAGCTTTTTCTTTTTTGTTTACCTTGAAACCATAATCCCGTGGACGAGGACCAAAAACCCGGCCACCGCCTTTGAAGAGTGGCGACTTCAATGAACCTGCCCGAGCACCACCTGTACCTTTTTGGCGTTTGATTTTGCGAGTAGAGCGAGAAATTTCAGCTCTTTCTTTCGACTTGTGCGTACCCTGACGCTTATTTGCCAAGTATTGTTTTACATCAAGCCACATAACGTGTTCATTGGGTTCAATGCCAAAGATTTCGTCTGATAACGTGATGGTTTTGCCAGTTTCTTGACCTTGTGTATTAAAAACGGATAGTTCCATTTCTATTCTTAAATTTCGCAAGTTTACGGATTTTGCAAGTTACAAACAATTAAAAATCAACTGGTTGCATCTTGCCTTGAATCGTGAACTTTGGGTTTTACTATCAATAAAAAAAGTCGGTTAGTTCTGTTGAGAGCCAACCGACGTGCTTATTTTTCTAAAATCACAAATGAGTTTTTAGCCCCAGGAATCGAGCCACTAATCACTAATAGATTTTGCTCAGGATATACCTTTAGGACTTTGAGGTTTTGTACTTTCACACGGTCATTGCCCATGCGACCACCCATGCGAAGTCCTTTGAATACTCGTGAAGGGAACGAACATGCACCGATAGAACCAGGGTGACGACCACGATTGTGCTGTCCGTGTGTTTGACCACCAACACCTCCAAAACCATGTCTTTTTACAACCCCCTGAAAACCACGACCCTTTGATGTGCCAATGGCATCAACAAAATCACCTTCAACAAATAGGTTTGCCTCTACTTTATCACCTAAATTTAGCGTACCTTCAAATGTTTTGAATTCTACTAATTTACGCTTTGGCGAAGTACCCGCTTTTTTGAAGTGGCCAACAAGTGGCTGGGTAGTATTCTTTTCTTTTTTCTCTCCAAAACCTAACTGCACAGCATTATAGCCGTCAGTTTCTACGGTTTTTACTTGTGTTACTACACAAGGGCCGGCTTCAATCAGCGTACACGGAACGGCTGAACCGTCGGCGTTGTAGAGGCTGGTCATACCCAATTTTTTACCTATTATTCCTGACATTTTCTTGAAAATTAGTTAGTTACGGCTTTCCAACGAGGGGAGCCTCAGAAAACGGACTGCAAAGGTACGGGTTTCGTTTTGCCTTTGCAAACGGTTCGGTAAAATTTCCTGAAAAAAAATTGTCTGCAAGAAAATTTGATGCGACGGACAGTAAGTTAGGCTTGTGTACACGAAGTACCCTTGTCTGGTTTACTGTGGTTCAGCTTTTTACTTGACTGGCTGGCTGGGCATTCAGTTTGAGCGAGTCTGTAATAGTCCTGAAACCTATTTTTCAGTTCATTTCAGAAGAAAAGTAGCGGTGAGGCTTTCTGGATTCTTCGAGGTGTTCTGCCAACAATACACGAAGCATATAGGTTGCTTCTGAAATGAGGATGCAAAAGTAGTGTTTTGCACTCAAAAAGGCAATTATTTTTTTAACTATTTTTTATGACAGGCAAATGTGTTTATTACTTTCTCTAAAAAATCAGCGAATTGTACGCCATATTACTCTACCCAATCGGCAATAAATACATTGGTTGCATCGGTACCGCCGTTGAAGCGGTTAGAGGAAAACACCAATTTTTTGCCGTCTTTTGAAAACATAGGAAATGAGTCAAAAATGCCATCGTGCGTGATTTGACGCAGATTAGTACCGTCGGGATGAATAGTAAAGAGGTTAAACACCCGCTTGCGAGCTGTATGATGATTGCTTGAAAAAATGATATACTTGCCCGAAGGATGAAAATAGGGTGCCCAGTTAGCCCCACCAAGATTGGTTACTTGCCGAAGGTTAGTTCCGTCGGTATTCACCACAAAGAGTTCCATGGCTACGGGCTGTACTAAGCCTTGTGCTAATAGATCTTTGTAGATTTTTATATCTTCGTCTGTTTTGGGGCGAGAAGCACGGAATACGATTTGCTTGCCATCTGGCGAAAAAAATGCGCCGCCATCGTAGCCTAATTCATTGGTAATTTGCTTGACGTTGGAGCCATCTATATTCATGGTATAAAGTTCTAAATCACCCGAGCGGACAGACGTAAAAACAATTTTTTTACCATCGGGCGAAACCGTTGCTTCTGCGTCATAGCCTTTGGTGTTGGTCAGTTGTTTAATCACTTTTCCGTAAAGATTGGCGACATAAATATCATACGAATCATAAACCCCCCATACGTACTTGCCGTTGATGACCCGTGGCGTGTGTATGCAGGCGGCATTGCCATCGTGTGTGGACGCATACAGAATAGATTTGCCGCCAGGCAAAAAGTAAGAACAAGTGGTACGGCCCAGACCAGTGCTGATTAACTGAGGTTTAGCTTTGGCCCCCTTCGAAATTTCCATCTGAAATATCTGGTCACACTCAAGTCCCCATGCTTTGTTATCGGATTGGAACGAGAGCCGTTTGCCATCAAAACTAAAATAGGCTTCGGCGTTGTTGCCGCCAAAAGTTAGTTGCCGAACATTTTTGAGGTTGACTTCTTGTGGGTAACGCAAGGTATCGGACAATGGGTTTTGTTGGCTTTGAAAACGACTAAACCCAGATAGGACAACAATAATAATGAATAAGAATGGTGTTGCTCTCATAGAAAAATAATCAGATTGGGTCATTGGCTTATATCATTTTTTTCAAAATAGAAATTTGCCCTGCGTGGTAAATGTCGTGTTGGATGATACCGTGAAGAAGCATATAAAATGAATACTTGCGCCCAGGTACAATGTGGTTGATTCGTTGAACCGGAAATTTGCTGGTTATTTCTAATAGCTCGGTTTGAGTATCGGCCAGAGTCTCTAAGATTTCTTGCCAACCTTCGTCAGTAAGGTTATTTATGGTACTCCAATCAGCTTTTGAATTAAGAATAATGTCGTAGCTATCGCCCCCAGTGAGTTTTTCGAGGGTGAAAATGCGCCAATTGGTCATGTGAATGACTAACTCGGCAATATTGTGGACATTTGGAAAAACCCGTTTGGCTGCCTGTTGAGCTGAAACTCCTTCCAAAATTTCTGACAAACTTGGCCCGTGCCATGATTCTCCAGCATATTCTCTGCGTAAAATTTCGTGTATTCTATTGATTTCCATTGGTTGTTAATTTTGCACAAAGGTATGGAAATCTGTCTAATCAAGAAAAACAAAGTCCACTCAGCCGTTAAAAGATTGAGTGGACTTGGCGGCATGAACACCGACAAATTAATTATTTAGTGCGCCATTATCTATCCATTTTTTTATAGTTGCAATTTCGCAATCAGTAAGGCGGCCGCCTTGAGGCATCCCTTTGTAACCCGCCGAATAAGTAATAGTGCCGTATAATTTACCATTATTAGCTACAATTTTTACTGCGGCATAGCTTTCAAGATTAACATTACCAGACGTTAATCCTCTGCCGTGACACCCAACACAATTAGCATCCATAATTGGCTTTATGCTTGCGGCAAAAGTGACATTTTCGAGACCACCAGTTGATGTACTTTGGCAGGTAGTGTTTTTAGCTCCTTCGTTTATCCACTGTGCAATAAGACCGATTTCGTTAGTAGTCAATTTGTTACGTGGTGCTGGCGGCATTCTGTCTTTGCTGTTGTCTGTGATTACTTTGTAAATCTTACTATTAGTTGCATTTTTTGCCGTAATACCTTTGCTCACAATTTTGTTATATGACGAAAAATCGTAGCCTTCTTCTTTGGTGATGGCATCGTGGCAGCCACTCATAGCGCAATTGGCATTAAAAATCGGCTTGATTTGCGTAGCAAAACAGACTTCTCCCGCTAAAGCTGGTGTTCCACCTGTGGTAGTGCTACCCGAACTACTACACGGATCACCGTTTGGCGTGGTGCTTGGGACGGGGTCTTTTTCATATAAACAACTACTTACCAATGCTCCTAAAAGCATGGAATACATCATTTTTTTCATAACGTTGGTGTGATTATACAAATTAAAACGCAGAGCGACCCCAATAATTATGATTTCTTCGCTTTGTTTTTCTTATCAAAGCTAAAGGTTCTGGAAATATTGAAACCATAGTGAATATCGCCTTTTCCCCATTCACCTGTGGTTTCGGCAATGAACTGTTTCTCGATCATGCCTAATGAATTGGTGAAATGTAATTGAAAAACGTGGCCGCCAGTCTCAATATCAACCCCAAATGAGAGGGCGTTTTTAAATTGAGCATCTAATGGCCCGCTTGGCACATAAAAATACTCGGCATTGAGCGATGTTCGCTTGCTTATCTTGAAGCGTCCACCTATTCCCAGAGCAAGAACATCGTTTTCTTCGGTAGCCAATACCCTGTTTCGGTGTAGGTAAGTAGGGGTGAGTTGAAGCGAGATATTGTCATTTATTTTGCGAGCAATGATAATCTGTCCACAATAAGTAAGGCGTTCGAGGTTTTTATTGAATTCTTTCACGCCAGGAATACTCTGAATAGTAGCGATAGCTGCACTACCAAACGCTACTACTGAAACCGGCATATTTTTAGCTCCTGATGACTGCTTGAGTAGTTTTCCTTTTGCAAAAAAATCATACACCTTATCTGTGCCACTACGGCCAACACCTATCATTAGGTCGTCTGTTAAGCCGTATTCAAAGCTCATGCGCATGGTGGCTTGGTCAAGTCCAAAAAATTCTTCTGGCCCCGAATTGAGCCGTCCGAAACGGTGTGCAATTCTGAAATCTAAGTGTTTTTTCTTCATAGTTTCTACCGAATGCCCGTTGATGACCCGTGTAGATTTGAAGGTTGCCGTTGCAAAATTAACTGTTTTTTTGTCGTCTTTATTGAGCATATCCATGAGGTCATCTTGGGCAAATGCACCTGATGCACAGCAGATTAGCAGAACGAGAAGAATTTTTTTCATAAACTATTACATTGTTTTTTGAATAATTACGGTGAAAATCTCAAAACGGTTGCCTTTTAAAGGTGATTTTAAGAAAACAGCGTTAATAGTTGGCCTACTGATAACCAAAGGTGTAGCTTGTCCAGTAGCTTTGCCAGTCGGCCTCTTGGGTGTTGGCGTGAGGCACCATGTGTACGGCACTAATCATCCAACTACCTTTTCGTTGCAATAAGCATTGGATCTGACCTTTGGCATTGCTTCGGTATTGTTTCATGGTAGTTTTGCCTTGATGGCGGTGCCAAGCCAATATGAGCGCATTGGGCAATGGTTGGTTTTTATATAAGATAGTAAATGTTTCGGTTTGGTTGGCTTGAATCAGATACGGATTTTGATCAGGTATTAGTTCAAGTACCATACCTGTATTTTTTTTATAGGTATCATCGTGTTTATCGCCTACTTGCAGGAGTGTTTTTACGCATCGCTGGTAGAATTCTCTGCCTTCTTTTTGCTCATTATGCTGTGCTTTTCTTTGTTTGGCGGCATCGTCGAGACCCTCGGTTTTGAGGTATTCGTTAAACTTGGCGGCTTCAAGTTTGATAAATTTGTTCTTGTTATTAAACGCAATCAAGTGATTGCCCGCCGACGAAAATGCTATGTTGATGCGTTTGTGGTCGTTGTCTGGCACTTTTGAGATAATTTCTGCTTGAGAATCGTTTGAGTAATGTGTTAGTTTTACAATTTTATCTTTGGCGTCTGACCATTTTTCACCTTGAAAGTTTTCGCCTACAAAAATGCGAATGTCAACCGTTTCGCCTATTTTGAGTAAAAATTTGTCGGGTTGTAACCAAAATTCATGTGCCCATACGAGCGTAACTACGCCGATTAGCGCAGTGGTAAGTAGGATTTTTTTGTGTGTATTCATGTTTCGTGCTAATTTTGACCACAAACTATTGCAAAGTTCACAGGTTTGCAAATAAATGCTTTAACGCTTAACAATATTACTTTTTATCTAAAAACATGTGAATTCTTAAACTTACCCATATTTATCACAAAAAACAATGGCAAAAAAAGTAGAACCCGAAGAAGACATTGAACAACAGCTTAATATCGAACTCTCCGAAGAAATGGCCGAAGGTGTGTACGCCAACTTGGTGATGATTGCCCACTCGCAGAGCGAATTTGTGTTAGATTTTATCCGAATTATGCCCGGTGTGCCCAAAGCCAAAGTAAAGGCACGTGTGGTGCTTACGCCAGACCATGCCAAACGCTTGCTGTCGGCACTGAAAGATAATATTCGCAAGTATGAAGATACCTTTGGGGATTTGGATTTGCCCGAAGATGGGTTTAATTTTCCGATGAACTACCGAGGTCCAATTGGAGAAGCGTGACAGCTTTTATCTTTTAAAAACTATTTCTTCATTAAAAATTCCTCTGTCGGCAAGCCATTTTTTCATGGCTTGCCCTGTGCCACCTGGCCAAGGGCGAATTTGGTCAGGTTGTAGCCTTTTGTAATCTATTAGTTCATCGGATAGTTGAATGTTGCCCCAAGCCCGCACGTGGTACGCAATGATTAACTGGTTCATGTGGTTGAAGGCATACAAGCCTATAAATTCCACAACTTCTCCTTCCAGATTTAGTTCTTCTTTTACTTCTCGCAAGATGGCTTCGGCGGGGTCTTCTTTGGCTTCTAAAAAACCTGTAATGAGGGCATACCATTCGGGTGGCCAAGCGGCATTTCGAGCCAAAATCACGTCGCCTTCATGCTCTACTATGGCTGCTACCACGGGAGTTGGGTTGTTCCAAAATATAAAATCACACGCTTCGTCATCAGAACATTGGATGCGCTCCCGTTCGTCACGAAACTTCACAACAAGGCCTTTACCGCATTGTGGGCAGTATTTTAGTTTCTTTGGGTTCATACTCAGGTGTTAGAAATAAACGTCAAATCATTTGATATTAGGCGTTTTCTAACTCTTTTTCCCGTCTTTTGTTCACTCGGGCCGACACCAAAATACTTACTTCATATAATAGTGTAAGCGGCAGTGCTACTAAAAATTGGCTCGTAATGTCTGGTGATGGTGTAATGATGGCTGCCACAATCAAGATAACGACCAAGGCATGACGACGATACGTTCGCATGAACGAGGGTGTCATGATGCCCAGTATTGACAATACATAAACAGCTACGGGCAACTGAAAAGTAATGCCACAGGCTAAGGTCATTGTTGCCAAAATAGAGATGTAGGAGTCAATAGTGAATTGATTCTTGATGGTGGGGTCAAGCTGAAAATTAGCTAAGAAATTAATAGCTAAAGGAGATACAATGTAATAGCCAAATAATACCCCCATAAAAAACAAAAGAGAAACCCAAAATACTGCAAAACGAGCTGCCGAGCGTTCTGATTCTTTCAGCCCTGGCTTCACAAAACGCCATATTTCATAAAAGGCATACGGAAAAGCAAACATTAAGCCCATAATCAGGCCAGACATCATGGCCATAGCAAACTGTCCCGACACTTCGGTATTGATAAGGATAAAATCAAACTTATCAATGCAAAGACCACTCACACCAAGTGCATTGCCAAGCTTGCACATCATGCGATAAGTCCAGAAGTCTGGCTTTGATGGCCCCAAAATGATGTTATTATAAACGAAGTCGAGCAAGAAAAAACTCGCAATAGTAAACACTGCAATTGCCCCCAATGCCCTAATTAAGTGCCAACGGAGTTCTTCTATGTGTTCGATAAAAGACATTTCTTTACCACTCTTAGGATCTCTGTCCTCATTGTCGTAATAGTCGTGGTCGTCTTCCCAAGGTTGATCTAATGGCATATTTTTAGCTAAATATTTATCTACGCAATCAAGGTAGTTTGACAAATTTCAGAAGGTCGTCAAATTTTTCGTTGCGAAGTTACTCAAAAAACAAAAACCCTACTGATAAAAATAGTCAGCAGGGTTTTCTATTCAATTAAAAGATACGTTTATTGGCTGGTTCTTATCTATACAATGGGAAATCTTCCATCCATTTGTTCACTTCTTTGCGCACACTTGTGATATAGGCATCGTCATCATGGTGCATCAAAACGCCGTCTATTAAGTCCACAATTTTCAACATTTCAGCTTCTTTCATGCCTCGTGTGGTCATGGCAGGTGTACCCACCCTCATGCCAGAGGTAACAAACGGTGACTTATCGTCGAACGGCACCATGTTTTTGTTAATGGTAATATCGGCTTTAATAAGTGTGTTTTCGGCCAGCTTGCCAGTTAATCCTTTCGGGCGTAAGTCTATCAACATGAGGTGGTTATCTGTACCACCCGAAATTACTTTGTAACCTTTATCCACAAAAGCTTGCGACATAACGGCAGCGTTTTTCTGAACTTGCAGAGCGTATTCGCCAAACTTATCGGTAAGGGCTTCACCAAACCCAATTGCTTTGGCGGCAATAACATGCTCCAACGGCCCACCTTGCATGCCCGGAAACACGCCTCCGTCTAATAACGCCGACATCATTTTGAGTTCGCCTTTGGGGGTTTTGAAGCCAAATGGATTTTCAAAGTCTTGTCCTAACATGATTAAGCCACCCCGTGGACCTCGCAGTGTTTTGTGCGTAGTAGTAGAAACAATATGGCAGTGCTGCATTGGATTATTAAGTAAGCCTTTGACAATAAGCCCTGCAGGATGCGAAATATCGGCTAATAATAAGGCTCCTACTTGATCGGCAATGGCTCGTAGGCGCACGTAGTCCCAGTCACGGCTATAGGCAGATGCCCCACAAATAATGAGGCGGGGACGCTCACGAAGAGCAGTTTCTTCTACTTTGTCCCAATCTATTAAGCCTGTTTCTTGCTCAACCCCATAGAAAAACGGCTGAAAATATTTGCCCGAAAAATTAACAGGTGAACCATGCGAAAGATGGCCACCATGAGCAAGGTTGAAGCCGAGGATTTTGTCGCCAGGGTTCAAGAAACTCAAAAACACCGCAGCATTGGCTTGTGCACCAGAGTGAGGCTGAACATTGGCCCATACGGCTCCAAAAAGTTCTTTAACTCGGTCAATAGCAAGGGTTTCTACCTCGTCCACTACTTCGCAACCGCCATAATAACGCTTGCCCGGAAGCCCTTCGGCATATTTATTGGTAAGGCAAGTACCCATTGCCTCCATCACTTGCTTTGACACAAAATTTTCAGAAGCAATCAGCTCAATGCCATATTCTTGGCGGTGTTGTTCTTTATTGATAAGGTCAAAGACCTGAGCATCACGGGTGATGCGGGAACTTTCGGTTAGTACAGACATGGTTGCGTGTTGTGTTAGCCCCTTTTTGAATTTGGGTGCAAATTTACGTGAATTTTTGGTTTGATGGAAGAAATAAGTAATTTGTAGAGTTGAAACGGTGATTGTTCAATTGAAAATACTACTTCTGAAAACCAATCAGTTGAAAAGCTAAAATCACGGTTTTATGAGGGGTGTAACCTTTTCTCTGTTTTGTCAGAATGCTGACAGGTGGCGTTTCTAATACCATGTATTTTTGTACAATAAATACCCAAAGTGGGGTTGTTGTGCTGCGTTAGGAAATTTTTTTGACCTCAGATTCGTTACCTTTGCAACAATCATTACACGTATCAAAAGAACTACTTGATAATCAATTATTCAATGAAAAGACTTTTCGTATCAACACTCTTGATGTTGATGGGGCTTACAGCTTTTGCCCAGATACAAAACCCTGTTAAATGGTCGTTTTCAACTTCTAAACCAGAAGTGAAAGTCGGAGAAACCGTTGATTTACTTTTTACAGTAGAAATAGACAAAGGCTGGCATATTTTTTCGACAGACCAAGACCCTAACGTTGGGCCGCTTCCGGCAGTAATTAAATTTACGACGAATAATACCTATCAATTGGTAGGTGGTATTAAAACGCCCGCCAACTTAGTGAAGAAACATGACGAGCTTTTTGGGGGTGAAGTGAGGACTATAGAAGGCAAGGGGGTGTTTCGTCAGACAGTTAAAATCTTGAAGAGCAGCCCTATCATTGGGGGCAAAAGCTCAGCACAGGCTTGTCAAGACGATGGGGTGTGTATTCCGCCAAAAGCGAATGACTTTACGTTTGAAATTAAAACGCTTGCTGGCGCTACCACTCCTGCAGACCCAAAGCAGGGGGACGCAGCGATGCCCGAAAAAAAAACTGAAAAAGTAGAGGATAACAAGACACAGTCAGCAGTAGGTAGTTTACAGTCTGAGGTGGACAGTTCACAAGTACTAAAAGAGCAAAAAACAACGGGCAATTTGCCAGAAGTGAAAAGCGAAAGCCCATCCAATGAAGCCAACGGCTCGTTGTGGGGCTTTGCGATAGCGGCTTTTTTGTCTGGACTATTGGCTTTGGTCACTCCTTGCGTGTTTCCAATGATTCCAATGACGGTGAGTTATTTCACCAAACGCAGTCATTCTCGGGCAGAGGCCATTACTCGTGCCAGTGTATATGGGCTTTCTATTATCTTGATTTACACCATCATAGGCACTATTGTGGCTCGTATTAACGGCCCAGCCTTTGCTAATTTTTTGAGTACGCACTGGGCTCCTAATATTCTATTTTTCTTGATTTTTGTCGTTTTTGGGTTGTCGTTTTTGGGTTGGTTCGAGATTGTACTGCCTCATTCGTTAGTCAACAAAGTAGATGCCCAAGCCGACAAAGGCGGTTGGGGAGGTATTTTTTTCATGGCTTTTACCATTGTGTTGGTGTCGTTTTCGTGCACTGGGCCTATTGTAGGTAGCATTTTGGTGGCCTCGGCAGGTGGCGAAGTACTCAAACCCATTGTAGGCATGGTGGCATTTTCGGCGGCCTTTGCCGTGCCATTTGCGCTGTTTGCTATGTTTCCGCAGTGGCTCAAAAGTTTGCCTAAGTCAGGCGGATGGCTCAATTCAGTAAAGGTCGTTTTGGGATTTATTGAACTGGCCTTGGCCCTCAAATTTCTCAGCATCGCTGACCAAGTGTATCATTGGCGGATTTTGGATCGTGAAGTCTATTTGGCCTTCTGGGTTGTTATTTTTGCCTTGATTGGTTTTTATTTGTTAGGTAAAATTCGCTTGCCACACGATAGCAAAGTAGAAAGCGTAAGTGTACCTCGTATGACACTGGCTATCTGTACATTTGCCTTTGTAGTGTATATGGTTCCAGGGTTATTTGGTGCACCGCTAAAAGCACTTTCGGGCTACTTACCTCCGCTTACAACCCAAGATTTTGCCTTGAATACAAGCGGTGTATCGGTTCAGAATTTTGCCACCACTACCAACAAGCCACGCCATGCCGAATTATTTACACTGCCACATGGCTTG
>JBGAVQ010000172.1:8842-11915 GCA_044228045.1 Spirosomataceae bacterium | reverse complement strand
ATACCGATGTCAATAATGCTACCAATTATTTAGTAATAAAGCCTCAGTATAGCTTGAGTTACAACAAGGCAAAAGGACATCCTAATTGGGTAAGTTGGGAGCTATCAAAAGATTGGCTTGGGGCATCAGACCGACAAAACGATTTTCGGCCTGACCAAACCTTGCCTGCCACGTGGTATGGCGTAAAACCAAGTGATTACACCAATAGTGGCTTCGACAGGGGGCATCTTTGTCCCTCGGCAGATCGCACCAAAAACGATGCTGATAACTCAGCAACATTTTTGATGACAAACATGATTCCGCAAGCACCAGAGCTGAACCGTGAAGCTTGGGCGTACTTAGAGGAATATACCCGTGAGGTTGTAAAAAAAGGTTACAAAGCATACATAACGGCAGGCGTTTATGGCAAAGGCGGCGAAGGCACCAACGGGGCTTTGTCCGAACTCAAAAACAACATTGATGTACCCGCACGGGTCTATAAAGTAATTGTATTATATCCTGAAAACGGCAGCATAGATGAAAATGCCGTTGTGATTGCAGCCGACTTCCCAAACAAGGTGAGCCAAACCAAAGAAGCGTCGTGGCTTTCGTTTATTACCACACCTGAAGCCATCGAAAGGGCTTCGTCGGTGCGTTTTTTTGGTAATCTACCATTTACGGTTCAAAATACCCTCAAAACAAAACGATTTAATTATCAAACCTCATTGCTCGAAGTAGAAACCACCGCTCGTCTGTATAAGGGCAAACCCCTTTATATCGGCAAAAAAGGAGGCTGCTACTACCTCAACGACACTGGCAAAAAAACCTACGTTGACCACTCGCTTTGTGGTATTGACTAACACTTGTAAACAAAGATTTTGGAGATGGCGTGCATGAATTAGCTCCTTTTTCGTTTAGTAACAAGATACCTAAGTAAGCAGACAAATGAAAAAGAGAAGTACCAAGGAGCATATCATTTATTATTCTCATGTTTTGTGGGTTGGCATCATACTTTGTGGCTGCCTGACGAGTTGCTGGGCCCCACATTGCCCCATGAAAAGCTGTCATGTCAAAATGGAGCATCGGCACGAAGGAAACGTTTATCGGGGTGGTTCTATATTTGCGTCACGAATGCACAATCCTTATTGGTACATGACTCGCAACAGCAAACAAGCCGAAAGCGGCGGACTCCGCACCAATAAAGACCCCAAAACCAAGAAAAAATTCAAGAAGTTATTACCCTGGGAGAAGGTGTAGCCTCAGGTAGTCATGGTATTTATTTCTCTTTTACAAACTCAATATTCCGCTTCAATCCCGCCCATTTGCTACGCTTGAGTGGCGACTTTTTGAAGATAATCTGAAAGGCATCTTCTTCTAAATTGTCCCAATCT
Organism: Spirosomataceae bacterium; assembly: GCA_044228045.1. GTDB lineage: Bacteria > Bacteroidota > Bacteroidia > Cytophagales > Spirosomataceae > JAXLVB01. The sequence continues at coordinate 10,545 of JBGAVQ010000172.1, read as the reverse complement.
CGTCTATTAAAAGTCTGTAATTCAGGCAATAGGCTAAACTGTGGCTCTTGTGTAGGGCGAGCAAAGCGATTCCACGGGCAAACGTCTTGACAGATGTCACACCCAAAAATCCAGTTCTCAAACGTACCCTTCATGGCTTCGGGGATTGCCTCTTTGAGCTCAATAGTAAAATAACTTATACACCGACTACCATCCACCACATAAGGTGCTATAATGGCATCTGTCGGGCAGGCATCGAGGCAACGGGTACAAGTGCCGCAATAGTCGGCGATGGGGGCATCGGGGATTAGGTCAAGGTCGGTGATGAGTTCGGCAATAAAGAAAAAACTCCCTATCTCTCTCGAAATCAGGTTGCTGTGCTTACCAACCCAACCCAATCCTGCACGCTTGGCCCATACTTTGTCCATCACAGGTGCAGAATCCACAAAAGCCCGACCGTTAATCTCGCCAATTTCTGCTCGGAGTCTTTCTAAAAACGTTTTCAGTTTCTCTTTGATAACCAAATGATAGTCTGTACCATAGGCATAAGTTGAGATTTTGTAGCTGTCTTCATTTTCGGGTAATCGTTGCGCTGGATAATAATTGTACAGCACCGAAATGACTGATTTGGCTCCGTCCACCAACAAGCGAGGGTCTAAGCGTTTGTCAAAATGGTTGGCCATGTAGTGCATTTGCCCATGTTGATGGGCATTGAGCCACTGCTCAAGGCGGGGGGCTTCGTCTTCGAGAAACTCCGCCTTAGCCACGCCACAAAAATCAAAACCCAGCTCATGGGCTATTTTCTTGACAATATTGGTATGCTTGCTGCGGAGGTGTTCCATTTTGTAATGAAGTAGGTATTTGTAAGGTGCATTGCCACCTGCTTCAGCTGGTGGATGGTTGTGCTGAGCTGACCCTGCTTTACCTCAATAAGCTAATTGTTCCTTTGTAATGGTGTTTGGTAAACCTAATAAGGTAAAAGTATTCTCCTGCTGCGGTGTTATCTCCTTCCCAGCGAAAATCTCGGCGGGTATCTTCAAAAACCACATTTCCCCAGCGATTATAGACACTAATGCCTTCAAATTTCTCATTGCAAATATCTGGGGGTAAGTTGGTGATTGCAAAATAATCGTTTTTACCATCGCCATTGGGCGTAAACACATTAGGCGACTCAAAAGCTGCATTCGCCAAGGAATTAACCAGTGTGACCTTTACCGTAACCGAGTCTTTGCGGTTGGGAGAACAGCTATTGTCTTCTGTCGTAAACGTAAGGTCAAAGGTCTTTTTGTCTTCGTTACCCAGCAGTTCGCACGTGGGTGTCCAACTAAAAATAGAACTCGTTGAACCTCTACCCGACTTGTCGCTCCATGTAATGCCCACATTTTTAAACCCAAAGCCTTTGCCCATTCCTTTGAGTGTAATAGGGTCGTTGTCAGGGTCTTTGCTCCGCACTTCAAACTGAATAGTGGTCGGATTGGAGGCATTTACCTCTACTTCGGTAGCATTGCCTGCCAAAGTAGTACTTATTTGCGGACGTTGGCTATCTCGTGCGCTCACGTTCACTCGTACTCGCACTGAGTCAGTGGGGATGTCTTTACCACAAGTTGTTTGTGAAGCCACAAACGTAACGATATTGTCTTTGCCTGCATCGGCACAGGTAGGCACATAAGTAACCGGAATGGTGAGTTTGCCAACTCCTCTCCTATTGGTAAAGCCTGTCCCAC
>JBGAVQ010000172.1:0-8836 GCA_044228045.1 Spirosomataceae bacterium | reverse complement strand
TGTCCCACTCAATAGTCCTTTTGCTGTAGTGCTGAGGCTATCGTTGTCAATGTCAGTGGCGGTTACATTAAACCGCAAGGTGTCACCTACTACAACGCTGCCTTGGTTGTTGAGCAAATCGGTACGAATGGTTGCAGGATTATCGGGTTTCGTTTCAAAACGCACCTTCACTACCAAACGTCCATTCAACGAAGCTGGGCAGCCGTCATCAGCAGCAACTACCTCAAAGTCAAGTGCTTTGCCTCTTGCCTGCGCTATGGTGCAGTCGTCAATGCACAATACTGAGCGCAGGGTGTCGGTGGCAGAGCCTACGCTATTTTTGCTGGGCGCAAACTGCCACTTGGGTAAGGCCATGCTTACTTTTTGTAACGAAAGCGTTATGCTTGAATTCGGAATAGAGTCGGTTACCAGCAAGTTTAGGCATTTGCCTTGATTGAGTTTAACAACTATGGTGTCTTTAGAATTGTAAAAGAGGCTTTTTCCTGCTTCTCGCAAAAACACTTTTGGAGGCTCATTACGCTCACAATCAATCACTTTGAGCTGAAAATCACGGCGTACTAAGCCCAATTTTTGGCCGTTTCTAAATTCTTCAACCAAAACCGAAAACACATATAAACCCAGTTCGCTGGCTTTTACGGAGAGTTCGCCTGTGCGAGCATCTATCTGTAAAGGGGGCGTTCCAGGAATCTGATTTTTCTCACTATATCCGCTGTTCCATTTGACAAGTGGATAATTGCTACTGGGCGTGGCAAAACCTGGGCGTGGATTGCTGGGCGTGGCATAGCCATTATAGGGCGTTACCAACGAGTAGCGTAAACTGTCGCCATCGGGGTCGGTTGCACTAAAATCAAACTGAAATGTACTATTTCGGCAAATGTAATCGCCCTGAACTGGCACATATTGAGGCGATGAATTAAGGTTTAGTTTTCCGTCTGCCTTCAAAGCTGGAAACTCCATATAAAAAGTCATGGCTGCCGAACCCGATGCCGTAATGTTGGTAATGATGTTGTTGCGACAGCAACGCTCCCACACCACATAATAACCAGCAGGGTCGGTATAAGCATCTGGGTTAAAATAAACGGGCAGGCTGTATTCAATGCGGCGAGTTTGCAAACCTCCTTGGTTGAGACAATCAGGATTCTTGTATCTTATTGGGCTATTTGCCGACATGGGCATGACAAAACTCGTTACTCTAATATTGTCTTTTTTACGAAAAATAAACAGCGTTACATCGGGATCTTCGGCGGCAGGGTTGCCGTTGATGGCATCAAAATACAGATTGAGCGACATCACGTAGTTGTAGTTAGCCTGATTAGGCACGTACAGCATCGTGATTTCGCCCCCCACAATGTGCGTGGCAAAAGCGTAGCCGTTGATTAGGCACAGCAACCAACTGATTAAGAAACGTTTTTTCATCTTGTAGTGATAGACATCAAATTGGACGGAATCGTTGGAATGTGTGCGAGAAGGGTTTGGATTGCTATTACCTTGTCACAAAGTTGCTTAATGTTGCAGGTATTTCCCTTGAATGTCCCCAGTTTTGTGGGTTAGATTGTGGGTGCGTGCCAATTCAATAGCCTTTTGTAGTTTTTGAATAAACCATTCTTTTGAAGGCAGTTCAGTCAGGTATTGAGCCACTCGTATATCCGGCTGATTGAGCATCAAAAGTTCAATATGTTCGGTGTTGCCTTCGCTACACAACAAAAGCCCGATGGGTGCTTGTTCGCCTTCTTGCATTTCGTGGCGTTCGAGCCACCGCAAATACAATTCCATTTGTCCTTTGTATTGGGGTTTAAATTTGCCCATTTTTAAGTCAATGGCAACCAATCTTTTGAGTTTTCGGTGATAGAAAAGTAAGTCTAAATAATAGTCAGTAGCATCAATGCTGATACGTTTTTGGCTTTCGATAAAGGCAAAGCCCGTACCAAATTCCAAGATAAAGGCCTGAATATTGGCAAGGATGGCTTTTTCTAAATCGCTTTCAGCATAATGCCCCGATAGCCCTAAGAAATCAAGGACGTATGTATCTCTAAAAACCAAATCGGGGTTCAGTATTTTTGCATTTTGTACTAAGTTAAGTTCTTGTTTGATAAGGTCTTCGGGTTGGCGACTGATGGCAGTGCGTTCGTAGAGCATACTATCAATTTTACTGTCAAGCTCACGTACACTCCATCTTTCAAGCTTCGCCATTTCCATATAAAACGTTCTTTTGAGTTCGTTTTCGATGGAAAAGAAGATTCTAAAATGACTCCACGAGAATTGTGTACACAGTGTGTACACAATTTGAGAATCAGGAAAAACCTCAGCCATTTTTATACAATGTCTCAACTGAGCTACTCCCCAACCACTCCCAAATTCTTCTGTAAGTTGCTTAGAAAGCCCCGACACGACCTTTTTACCATATTCGGCACGGGTATCGTTCAGCATTACTTGTCTAATTTGTTTACCGATATTCCAGTACAACAACGTGAGTTCGGCATTGACCGAAACCGCTACTTTTTGACGAGTTTCATGGATAAGCCCTCTGATTTGTTCAAAAAGGGCTGAGGAATTATTTCCAGCATTTGTTTTTTGTATCATAGAGCCAGTTCCTTTTCTGTAGTCACTATCTTGGAGATTGGATGTACATCTTCAAAATGACACTGTAAGCGTTTTCTTAAGAAATCACCAATAAGGTTACTTATTTGAATTGGTTCACAAGTTCGGGCAGGTTATTACTTCCCTATTTCCTGCCAAGTTGTCAGCCTATGTGGCTTTGGCAATGTTTTTGACGAATCCCCAACAAATGTAATGATTGATATGATGACGACAAATCCAGAAGAATTACAAACAGAAGCCCCCGAAACCCTACAAGATACTGACAAGGTTGCAGAAAGTGCGGAACAAGCACCTGCCACTGACACTACCGCCAAATTGCAAGCCGAACTTGCCGAACTGAAAGACAAGTACTTACGCCTGTACAGCGATTTTGACAATTTTCGGAAGCGGACTGCCAAAGAAAAGCTCGACCTTATTGGCACGGCCAGCGAAGGCGTATTGCAAGCCATGCTTCCGATTATGGACGACGTAGAACGAGCAGAAGGGATATTTGAAACAACTGAAAACAATTTAGTCGAAAAAGATGGTATTGTTCTGATTTTCAATAAGTTCAAAAACACACTCATCACCAAAGGCTTAAAGCCAATGGAAGCCAAAGGCGTATCATTTGATGCCGATTTACACGAATCTATCGCTCAGTTTCCGGCACCAAGCGACGACCTCAAAGGCAAAGTTATAGAAGTAGTAGAAAAAGGTTATTACCTCAACGACAAAGTAATCCGCTTTGCAAAAGTAATAGTGGGTAGTTAATTCAATGAGGGAATGATAGAATGGTAGAATAGGTAATGTATTCGCTCATTCTCACATTCACTCATTCATTCAATGTGAACAATGGCACAAAAAAGAGATTTTTACGAAATATTAGGCGTTGATAAAAGCGCCAATGCGGACGATATCAAGAAAGCGTACCGCAAGATGGCGATTAAGTATCACCCTGATAAGAATCCAAACGACCCTTCGGCAGAAGAGAAATTCAAAGAAGCAGCAGAGGCGTATGAGGTGTTGAGCGACCCTAACAAGCGTCAACGCTACGACCAGTTTGGGCATCAGGGCTTGGGAGGTGCTGCTGGCGGTGGCAATTATGGCGCTGGCGGTATGAGTATGGACGATATTTTCTCGCAATTTGGCGATATTTTTGGTGAAGGTAGCCCGTTCGGCAGTTTCTTTGGTGGCGGTGGCGGCGGTCAGCAGCGACGAGTACGCAAAGGCTCTGACTTACGCATCAAACTCAAACTTAACCTCGAAGAAGTAGCCAACGGCGTTGAGAAAAAAATAAAAGTAAAACGTCACACCACTTGCAGCAGTTGTGGTGGCAATGGATCTAAAAACGGCACGGCTCTCAAAACCTGCACTACTTGCAACGGCAACGGCCAAGTACGGCGAGTAACCCAAACCATGCTTGGACAGATGGTTTCGACCAGTACCTGCCCTACTTGCAATGGCGAAGGCAAAATTGTAGAAACTCGTTGCGAGCCTTGTTTTGGCGAAGGCCGAGTGTTGTCTGAAGAGGTAATCCCTATCAAAATTCCAGCAGGTGTGGCCGACGGGATGCAACTCTCGATGGGAGGCAAAGGCAATGTGCCCCCACGAGGTGGCGTAGCAGGCGATTTGCTCATTGTAGTAGAGGAAGAAGAAGACGAAAACCTCAAACGTGATGGCAACAATGTTATCTACGACCTACACATTAGTTTTGTAGATGCAGCCCTGGGGGCCAGTATAGAAGTACCCACCATTGACGGTAAAGCTCGCATCACACTCGAGCAAGGCACTCAAAGTGGCAAAATTTTACGGCTCAAGGGCAAAGGCGTTCCACAACTTAACTCCTATGTGCGTGGTGATCAGTTGATTCATGTTAATGTGTGGACCCCCAAGCAACTCAGCACCGAGGAGCGTGCTATGCTCGAAAAAATGCGAAACTCTCCTAATTTTCAGCCTAAACCAGGCAAAAATGAAAAGAATTTCTTCGATAAAATGAAAGACTTTTTTCATTAGAAATTATTGTTAATGGCTACTCAAAACGCACCTCCACACAGGGGTGCGTTTTGTTTTTTGGGTTGTATCCCTTATTTTGCAATCCTAATCCACTCATTTAACCATTAATTTATGTTCAAAAAAGTCGTATTTGCGTTGGTTTTGTTCGTAGTATCAGCACAAACTCAGGCACAAAAAAGCCGTAAAGATTCTACCAATTACTTACGTTGGGCCAACCCACTTACCTTTACAGACGAACTCCTGAGTTTTGCCCAAAACCACCTCCATTTACGCTATCGCTCTGGTGGCACAAGCCCTCGAGGCTTCGATTGCTCAGGTTTTGTTTATTTCTGTTTCAAGAACTTTGGTCTGCCCTTGCCTCATTCCAGTGCTGCACAAGGTTTGTTAGGGGCCAATATCCCAACAGAAGCTGCCCAACCAGGCGATTTGATTTTTTTTAAGGGACACAACGCCAAAAGCTCACGCATTGGTCATGTGGGTATTGTAACCGAAGTAACAGACCAGTCCATTAAGTTTATCCATTCGGCTTGGAACGGCGGTGTTCGGTACGACTTTTTGCAAAGCGATTATTATCGCAAACGATATGTGGGTGTTCGTAGAGTGATTGGTTTTGTGAATCCATTTCAACGATAACACCCCGATTCTGAACTTTATACCCTGATATTGAATTATAGTCATGAGTGGTTTTAGCAAGACCATAACCTTTATTTTTCAAATATTTTAAGTAGTCTGGCGTAATACGTTTGCATTATGATTATCAATCTTGCAAGTTTCGTAGAATTTGAAAGCTACACTCAATACCCAAGACTAAATTCTCACTACTATAATGGATTCTAAAAGACAACAAAAAGTAGCCAGCCAAATCCAAAAAGATTTGGGCGAAATTTTTCAGCGAGACATGCAAGGGCAATTCGGGGGGGCTTTTGTTACCATTACCGATGTGTGGGTTGCTCCTGATTTAAGTATTGCTCGGGTGTACCTGAGCATTATGCTTGCTAAGAATAATTTATGGCTGCTCGAAGAAATCAAAGAAAAAACCAAACATATCCGAAACCTACTTGGACAACGAGTGCGTCATCAAATGCGAATTGTGCCCAACTTGCAGTTTTTCTTAGATACCTCGGCAGAGTATGGTGCCAAAATGGATAAAATCATTTCTGACCTCAACATCCCGCCCCTTAAAGAAGGCGAAGAAATTGAATTGGATTAAGCATTTACCTATTTGCTCCTTTCCTTCTTTCCATGAATGTAGCGTTTAGAATTGCCAAAAGGTACTTTTTCTCCAAAAATAAGAAAACGTTTATCAGCCTCATTGCCAACATTTCGATGCTGGGCGTTGGAGTTGGAGCTTTGGCATTGGTAGTGGTGATGTCAGTCTTTAATGGATTAGAAGACCTCAATCGGCAGTTGTTCAAGACCTTCGATGCTGACCTCAAAATAAGTGCTGCCCAAGGCAAGTCGTTTGAATGGACACCGCAGCTCCAAAACAAACTGAGTAAAGTGGAGGGCGTTGAGCTACTCACACAGGTGATTCAGGAGAATGCGCTGCTACGTTATCGCAATGCCCAAGTGGTTGTAAACATCAAAGGAGTGGACGATAGTTTTTTGAAACGAAGCCGCTTAGACTCCGCCATGATTAACGGCACGTTTCGCCTGCACGATGGGCAAATTCCGTATGCGCTTTTGGGGGTTGGGGTGTTTTATACCCTTTCTGCTTCACTCGACGACGAGTTTACCCCCCTTGAGGTATGGTATCCTCGCAATCAAAAAAACTTTGCGTTACTTTCTGAGGATTCGTTTAACCGCATGAATATTTTGCCGGGTGGCATCTTTGCCATTGAGCAACAATACGATGAAGGGTATGCCTTTGTGCCGCTGTCGTTTGCACAAGAGTTGTTTGAATATGGCAACCGCCGCAGTGCCTTCGAAATCCAAGTAAAAGAAGGAGCAAACATCAACCAAGTACAAAATCGAATCAAAGACCTACTTGACAACACGCTAGTAGTACAAAATCAAGACGAACAACATGCCAGTTTGCTCAGGGCTATTAAAATCGAAAAACTTTTTGTGTTTTTAACCCTCAGTTTAATCATTGCCGTGGCTTCGTTCAATATTTTCTTTTCGCTTTCGATGCTGGCTATCGAAAAACGAGCCGATATCAAAGTGCTCTATGCAATGGGGGCTACGCCGAGTTTGGTCAAACGAATTTTTGTAGCCGAAGGTGGTATTGTGGCCCTGTTGGGAGCAGTAGTTGGCCTAACGCTGGGTTTTGTGGTTTGCTGGTTGCAACAAACCTACGGTTTTTTCAAAATGGGTACGGTGAGTTCGTTGGTAGATGCGTATCCCGTAAAGATTGAAGGCACAGATTTTTTAATGACGGGTGTTGTTATTATCATCATTACAGTACTGGCTTCGTATTTTCCGGCGGCTAAGGCTGCTGCTTCAAGCCGATAACGGCCATCATACGCCCCGTAACGCCTTTTTGAAGGCGGTGCGAAAAGTAATCTTCATGATGCTGAATGGTCGAATAAGGCGACACTTCTATCTGGTCGGTAGGAATCCCAAAGGCCAACAATTGAGCTTGGTTAGCACCTTTCAAATCCACAAAATATTTCTGTTTGGCAGTATCAAACCGCTTGAAAGAATTGTCAAAATGTTCGGCGACTTCATTGCCAACTTCAAACGAACACTCGTCAATACACGTGCCTACATAAGCAAAACAATCAGACGCTTGTGTTCCAAAATGCGTAGATAACAATTGAAGCGATTTGGTAACAATGCCACTTACGGTGCCTCGCCAACCAGCATGAATGGCAGCAACAGCCTGATTTTTAGCATCATATACAATAATAGGCGTACAGTCTGCAATGGAAACCGCCACAAATACGTTAGGTTGATTGGTAATAATGGCATCGTAACCCTGATACTGGCCTGCTTGGTTGGCAACTAATACTTCGTCGCCATGTACTTGGAACGAAAAAGCGATGTCTTCCCAATGAATACCTAAACTTTCACAAAAAATACGGCGGTTTTCGAGTACATTTTCTAATAAATCGCCAGTTGATTTGCCCAAATTGAGCGCTGTATAGGGTACTGGACTCACGCCTCCGTGCCGAGTGCTTTCGGCAGCAATGAGCGAAACAAATGGCTGAAAAATGGCTGGTTTGTGGTAGGGGGTATTAAAAACTGGCATTATGATTTGGTAGAAGGTTGAGACAAAGATAGAAAGATTAGAACTACTTGTGTGCAAACGTGGATGCTAACCCGAGTGAGCATATTTGAAGACAGCACCGATTGAAGCAATAGCACCCTTGCAAATATCACAAGAACACCATTTTATAAAACAATGAAAATCAACGCATTACATACTTTTCGACCTATGACTTATGACTTCCGCCTACTTACTCATACAATATCCATATTTTTTTTATAGTTTTAGCCGTAAAAAGCCTATCGCATGAGGTTATACACATTACTATTTTGCTTTTATTGTTTTCAGACTTTTGCCGAAACAAACCCTAATGTTGTTCGTTTCATACGAAATGATGGCCAATGGGATGCTACTATCCACTACAAAGCTGATTTGCCTGGGGGGTTTTTATACCTCCAAAACAACACCCTACACTACACTTTTTATGATACCAAAGCTGTAGCCCAGCTCCATGCAGCCAAAGAAAACACCGCCAACACCCGAACAGCCAGTAGCCTTTCGGCTCATGGTGTGTCTGTTACCTTTGAAGGCGCAAACCAACACCCACAGATTATTGTCAGTCAAGAAGTTTCCGAAAAACGGAATTATTATTTAGGCAATGATCCCACTCATTGGGCCTCAAATGTTCCTGCCTTTGGCGAAATCACTTACAAAAACCTGTATCCTAACATTGACCTTCGGCTTTATACCTATGGCAACTCGCTCAAATATGAATTTTTGGTAGCAGCAGGAGCCGATCCTTCGCTCATTCGCATTAGATACAAAGGAGCCAATGGGGTGGCCATCGAAAAAGGAAATTTATTGATTGCTACGTCGGTTTCTACCTTCAAAGAGCTTCAACCGTATAGTTTTCAGACCACTGGCAATAAATCAAGTGAGGTGGTGTCAAATTTTCGAGTTACCAATAATGTAGTTTCGTTTGATTTCCCCAAGGGCTTCTCTGCTACCCTGCCCTTGGTCATTGACCCTGTATTGATATTTTCTTCGTTTTCAGGCTCTTATGCCGACAACTGGGGTCATACTGCTACCTACGAC
>JBGAVQ010000171.1:0-12065 GCA_044228045.1 Spirosomataceae bacterium | reverse complement strand
TCATCAGTCTGTGGTAAAAATACCTTATTCAGAAGCAAGGGAGTTTATTTCCATTGCCGTTGTATTGATGGAAAAAGATGGGGTACTAAGTTTAAATGATAAGGTAAGAAAATATTTCCCAAAACTTCCAGATTGGTCAGCATCTGTTACCCTTTGGGATCTGTTGAATCACCGCAGTGGTTTTGTTGACGAGTGGGCCACGCTGTTGCTCATGCACAACAATATGGCTAACCGGTTTGAAAAAGAACAGTTTTTACGGTTATTATATACCCAAGCGACTCCGCAGGTAGAACCAGGCAAAGGGTATATGTATTGTAATTCGGATTTTGGATTGTTGCGTTTAATTATGGAAAAAGCTTCCGAAAAAAAATTACCCGATTGGATGAAACAGCGTATTTTTGAACCATTAAAAATGGCAAGTACCAGTATGCAAAAAAGTGCGTTGGATATTGTACCCAACCGTGCCGATGTGTACGTATCTGCAAACGGCGGAGGCTATGAACATAACAATGTACAGAAAACATCACCTGGAGGTAATTATTTCATACTCAGCTCTGCAAACGACCTTGAACGTTGGACAGCGGCTATCAGTAATCCAACTTCCGAAATAAGCCAAGCTGCCGTTAAGCTCACGACAAATGTGCGGCAAATACCAGGCAGAGAAAATCATTTTGTAATTGGTTATTCTATTCGCAACATCAACAATGCGCAGGTAATTTTACACGAAGGCGTTAACGGTTATAATTACCTGAGTCGTATTCCTTCAAAAGGTCTTGCTGTAATCACCTTTGGTAACAAACATGACGAGGGATTTGCCCCAGAAAACAAAGCAATCATCAATTATTTACTAAAAGTACCGGCGCCTGCATTGCCTAAACTGATAACCACACCCATTACCTTAACTGTGAATGAGTTGAAAAAATATACTGGCAACTACCGTTGGCTCAACAAGGTTTCATGGGAAGGATATCGACAACCCAAAAAGTTTAGTACTTTGTTTATTGCCGATGGAAAATTAAATCTTAGGTACACAGGCAATTATGTAATACCACTTACTCCTGTGGCAAAGATACCTTTTATTACAAGGAAGAATATGGCGCTCAATTTGAATTTAAACAAACGACTCCAAATGAACCTACGATTTTAACGGTAACTTTCGATGATGGATTTCCTGGCGAGACAATGGCAAAAGATACAGGAGCTATCTGGCAACCATCCAAAGAAGTGCTGGCTGGCTTTATTGGAAAATATTACAGTAAGCATCTTGATTATTTTTGGAACATTGCCATCAATGAAGACGGCCAATTGGTCTTGAAAAGAAATACTTTACCTGATGCAATCATTGAACCTGATGGACTCAACCAGTTTCATTATATAGCAGAAAAAAGTCCGGGAGCAGGATTTGACCAATGGTTATTATTCAATAAAGACGAAAAAGGAACAATTACCGGAATTACCGTATGGTCTGCCCGAGTAATGTTTCATGAGTTTGAGAAGCAATAGATAAAGCCAAGTAAATTTAATTTTAGAGGAAATTAAGTAATTTTGATGGAAAGATACTGGATAGCTGGCTTCACTTTTTAAATGATGCAATATGTACTCTGTTCAATTTCTGTTTCGTCTTGCAAAAGCAATTTCTGTTACGGCTATTGGGCTTATGTTGTTGTTAATTGTAATTGGAAATACCACCGATTACTATACCAACTATCATTTTGTGGAGCATGTAATGAAAATGGACACGGTTTTTCCGGATAGTAATATTCGTTACAGAAGCATCAATAATTCTGTTCTTTTCCATGCAGGCTATCTACTTATTATTTTTATGGAAACACTTATGGCTTTTTGCTGTATAAAAGGAAGTTGGTTATTATTTAAAAATATTAGCAGCGATGCCGCCACTTTTCATGCTTCCAAAAACTGGGCCGTTGCCGGCATTACCATTGGAATAATGATTTGGTTTCTGGGATTTGAAGTAGTTGGGGGTGAATGGTTTGCGATGTGGCAAAGTAGAACCTATAACGGACTTGCTAACGCAGAACGTATAGTTAGTTTTCTTGTATTAGTTTTAATTCTGCTGCATTTTGAAGAAAAGAATTAAGCTTATTTTACCCAAAAACTAACATAAATGATTGCCCGTCGCAGCGCTGCCCCACTAAAAATTTAACCTATTAGATATTGACAGTCAAGATATTAGCAACACAATTGTGTAAGTCTTTAAACTGCAACAAAATGGAAGAACTCAAAAAAAATCAGAAGCCCTTATTACTAAGCCAACGCATTGTGCAGGTGTGCTTGCTCTTGTTTGCAGCCATTGCAATTTTTGGAGGAACACTTCAAATGTATCTTGGCGAACCCGAAACTTCACCACGCTTAGATAACATTCATCGGTTTATGGCAGGTGTTTATTTGGCTTGTGGTATTATATCTGGCTGGGCGGCAATCACTATCAGACAACAAAACACCCTCATCTTTTTAATTGCACTTGGAGGGCTTTTGGGTGGAACAGGTCGCCTTGGTTCAATGTACAATGTGGGGCTTCCAGAACCGCATGCACTTTGGTTAGGGTATTTGTTTTCTGAAATAGTGTTACCTTTAATTATTATTGTGGCACACTTAATCACAATTCGATCATCTATTTCAAAGGTAATTACGCACCGAATGTAAGCGTTTAAAAAAAATCCATTACTTTAGTCTTTTTCTGTGTAGCAATCTACCCCGTCAATACTAAATACCCACCATTTACTCGTGTTTTATCCAGTAACATTTACTCTTTCATAAAACCTCTAATCTCATGAAAACAAAACTTTGTCTCTTTTTACTTTTAACACTTTTCTGCTTGCAAAAAGCACAGTCCCAAACTAATAAAAAAATGATTAAAACCCTGATTGTAGATGGGCAAAACAACCACGAGCAATGGCCCAAAATTACCTACATGATGAAACAATATTTAGAAGAAACGGGTAAGTTTTCGGTAGATGTAAAACGCACTTACTTTACTTGGAATGGAGCAGACCTTATTCAAAAATATAAAATTAAAGGGGTTGAAAACACCCAAGCCTTGGCAAAGTCTAAAATGGACTCCAGCTTTCACCCTGATTTTTCAAAATACGATGTGGTAATTTGCAATTTTGGTTGGAATGCCGCACCGTGGTCAGACGAAACACAGACTGATTTTGAGCAGTTTATCAAAAAAGGCGGAGGATTGGTCGTTATCCATGCGGCAGATAATTCGTTCCCACAATGGCCGGCTTATAATAAAATGATAGGTTTGGGAGGTTGGGGAGACCGCACCGAAAAAGATGGGCCTTATGTATATTATGACCAAGAAGGAAAACTCGTAAGAGACACTCAAGTAGGAAGAGCAGGCTCACACGGAGCGCAAAAAGAATTTCAGATTATTGTTCGAGATACTAAACATCCTATTACAAAAGGAATGCCGCTTAAGTGGATGCACACCAAAGACGAAATGTATGACCGCTTGCGTGGCCCTGCCGAAAATATGAAAGTATTGGCTACGGCATTTTCCCCAAAAGAAAACAGAGGAACCGACCGCCACGAACCTATGCTGATGACCATAGACTATGGCAAAGGTCGGATTTTTCATACGCCACTCGGACACGTTGATTATTCGGTTGAATGCGTAGGCTTTATCACTTGTTTATTAAGAGGTACACAATGGGCGGCAACTGGCAAGGTGGATATTCCGATTCCCAGTGATTTTCCTACCGAAAATGCTATTAGCCAACGAGCATTTGTAGAGAAAAACTAAATCGAGAATGTTGATAAAATCTGCTGGATTTTGTTGATTTTTGAATTGTTTTTATCATAAAGCTGCAAAATGAGAGCAGTAACATATTCTTGAAAAATCAATGGTTGTATTAAAATTCTGAAAAGTCCTCGCTGCATCAGCGAGGACATCTTATCCCATTGATGTTCTTTAAACCACTTTTTTAAATTAATTTCCTTTGTCTATCTTTTATGAATCTCATGCTTTTGTAGTTTTGAATTTGTATTAAAAAGATAGACCTTAAAGTTTGGCAATATTTGTTGTAGTCCAGATTGGAACGAAAGTAGATGATTTTTCTTGATTATCTCACCATTTGCACTGCTCTTAACTTATAGTACTGATGATGAAACTAATTAGATTGCTGATTTTAATTTCCTCGACCTTGCTGTGGGGATGTGTACCCATGTGGCCTACAAGCTACCCAGGTGGGGGACAAGGCGGTGGCGGAACTACTCCGCCGTCAACTCCTAACCCTACGCCAGTGCCTACTACTAACCGTGGTGTTACAGTCAATAACATTCGTTTGACAGACCAATATACCATTGTAAATATGACTTTTGCCAATGACAATCGCCCACGGTTTGACCAAAATGGCCGACAGTTGTCAGATGGTAGCGAACCTGTTGCGTTTCACGTTAATGCCGAGCTGATTGCCTTGCAAGGTGCCCGACATTTCAAATTCGTCAGAGCAGAAGGCATTCCAACCAATCGAAACTTTTCGGAATTAAAGAATTTAGGTACTCGAACTATGCCTGGGGATAGACTCAATTTTACCATTTATTTTGAACGCCTTGATCGGGGTATTGAAGATTTTGACTTATTTGAATGCCAAGATGCTGATACCTATACCTGTTGGAATCAGTATAATTTAAGAGTCAATAATCCCGCAAATGTGCCAACGTCTCAGCCGTCGTCAAACCCACAAACTACACCACCAACATCAACACCGCCCACTTCGACACCTCCAGTTATTACCAAACCAAAAGACACCACTCCAACAACGTTACCAGAATCCTCGAAAGTGCCAAAAATGACCCCAAAGGGAATTTGGCTGACGGGCGTGGTGCTCGATGCCAAAACAAAACAGCCTGTTACGGCCAAACTCAATTTTCAGCAATCACCCAGTCTGGCAGAGGTAGATTCGGTACAAAGTTTTCAAGAAAGTGGCTCTTACCGCATTAAATTAGAAGCAGGGCAAGTTTATACTTTTGCAACAACTTCAAGAGGTCATTTGGTGTACACAGATGTAGTAGATTTAACAAAAATAGCTGACGGACAGACCATTAAGAAAGATATTCTGCTCAAACCGTTTGAAGTTGGTGATAAAGTTACCCTTCAAAATATTTATTTTGAAATGAGCAAAGCCGATATTTTGGGAGCTTCTTTTGCCGAATTGGACAAGCTGGTAAGGATGATGAAAGAAAACCCCAATATGCGAATCAGATTAGAAGGCCACACTGACATCATTGGGGATCCTATCGAAAACCTTAAATTATCACAACAACGAGTGGATAATGTAAAAGTGTATCTGAGTCAAAAAGGAATCACCTCGAGCAGAATTGAGACCATCGGCCATGGTAGCAAATACCCAATTCTGAAAAAAGGTACCGATGAAGAAAGGCGTGTAAATAGACGTGTTGAATTTGTTATTTTAACGACATAGTGAGTTGCGCACCAAAAAACAAAAACCTTTATGTTGTCGATTGCTGAGCTTCGCAAACGAAACCCAATTCTGAATGCCTTGGGTTTGCTACACCTTGGATTAGCAGCGGTGATGTTGGTACTTATGCTAATTGATAACACACAAGTGCTTGGTGTCAATCGCTGGCTGAAACCATTCAAATTTGATATTTCAGTAGCCATTTATGCCTTTACATTTGCTTGGATTTCGTATTATTTACCTCCAAAGTGGACACGGCGTATTTCCCGCCAGATTGCGTTGTGCATGTTATTAGAAATTACACTTGTCACGCTTCAAGCAGCCCGAGGGGTAAAATCTCACTTTAATCGGGAATCAATAGATGGCGGAATCATTTATGCAGTGATGGGTATTTTTATCATGTATAATACAGTGTTAGTGTTGTTAATTACCATCAAATTTTTTAGACTTTCTTTCGATTTACCCAAACTTTATCTACGTGGAATCCAGTTGGGTTTAGTAAGTTTTTTATTGGGGAGTTTTTTGGGTATGTATATGTCGTCGAGTCCAGGGCATACTGTAGGTGCAATTGATGGTGGACCTGGATTACCGTTTTTGAATTGGAGTACCCAATTTGGTGACCTTCGAGTGATGCATTTTATCGGGCTACATGGCTTACAAATTTTCATTCTAAAAGGAGCATGGTTGGCTTATCGAAGCAATTTTTCGGAAAAGCTACAACTGCGGATTTTATATACCTTTTTTGCCATTTTTGTAGCACTCATTTTTATTACGTTTTGTCAAGCACTCCAAGCCTCACCTTTGATTAGTATGCCATAATCTAACTTTTTTAGATTCACAAAGGGGAAAATTACCTGTTTTTGCCCAAATGACATTAGGTATGTGTAAGACCTCGCTCATATAATTTATTAAGGGGCAATGGTTTAATATTAGGCCTACATCTAATGGGTAACTCGTGTTGGGCTTCTTTTAATTTTGGTTAATAACTCACGCAGTTCTTTTACTTTATCAGGGTTTTGGTCATAAACATTTTTAGTCTCGGCTATGTCTGTCGCTAAATTAAATAATTGTCCAACAGACTCTCCTGCTTTTTGCTTTATTTCTCTTGGCTCGGTGAATCCACCCGACCCAAGTCCTTCAATCAATTTCCAATCACCTTGGCGAATGGCAAAATAGCCAATGGACGAACTGTGGACAATAGCGGGCTGCGTAGCAACTTGCTTTGCCTTGCCAAGCAATACTGGCAAAATACTGTAACTATCTTCGGGTTGTTCGCTTAATTTTTTGTCTCCTATCATCTCTTTGCAGGTCGCCAAGAGATTTGCCAATGTTGTGGGGGCATTGCTTACAGAATTGGCCTTTACTTTGCCTGGCCATCGTACAATGAAAGGGATTCGGTGACCACCTTCAAATGCATCTCCTTTCATGCCCCTGAATTGGCCAGCGGCTTTGTGGCTAAATTGTTCAACAAAATTTGGCCTCCAATATGGGCCGTTATCACTGGCAAAAATGACAATTGTGTTGTTGGAAAGCCCTGATTCTTCTAAAGCATTGAGCAACTGTCCAACTGCGGCATCTACTTGTTGAACAAAATCACCATATTCGCCTACTTTTGATTTACCCTTATAATCATTGGATGGCACCCACGGCGTGTGTGGGGCGGCTAATGGGATATACAAAAAGAATGGATTTTCTTTTGTTTGTTTCTTAAGAAAATCAAGGGATTTGGTAACAAATGTGGGTAAAACTCCATGGAAATCAAAAGATGGAGACATTTTGCCTTCTCGCCAAAACGGTCCAGTATAACCAGATTCTAATTTATTGCCGTTGGTGTAGGCGGTGGGCAGTTCTGTAAGGTGATGGTTCTCCAAATAACAATAAGGTGGCATATCCAACGAAGCAGGCAAGATATACGAATAGTCGAATCCTGCTGTATTGGGCCCCTGAGTCGGATTTTGAGTAAAGTCTATATCATCTGGATTCATCTCAGATTTTATGCCAAAGCTTTCAGATGATGCGAGTTGTTCTTTCCCTTGTTTTAAAACCCAATCTAAACCCAAATGCCACTTACCAATCACTCCTGTTTGATATCCTTGGCTTTTTAACCAAGAAGCAACGGTTGGGCGATTAACTTCGATGAGCGTTCGACTATACCCCCTCAAAACTCCAACAGGCAGACGGCTCCTCCATGGATATCGGCCAGTAAGCAGCGCATAACGGGTTGGTGTACAGACTGATGAAGGTGAATGAGCATCAGTAAACCGCATCCCTTGTGAAGCTAATTTATCAATGTTAGGAGTTGCTATTTTTCCTTCGGGATTGTATATTGAAACATCACCATAGCCCAAGTCATCAGCTAAAATATAGACAATATTGGGGTTTTGTACCTTTTGAGTACGTTTTGGCCCTGACATTCCGAATAAAATACAAACTATTAGGCAGGTGATTACACCCAAATAGGCTTTTTTCATAAGTTGTTCAATAGAAATAGTTCATGTTATTTTCAATATCGTAGCGTTTGCAAACGCATCGGCGAACCGACGCTACGATATTGAAAAATTGAACATAATTTGTCGATTGGCGTAATATAAACTATCCATCCTCAGCTACTTAGCGTATTATAATTTACCGGTAATTACAGTTTTATACCCCATTCATTTGTCATCGAACGACCAAGTAAGGCATTAGCTTCGGGGTCATTCTTGAAAATTTCCTTCTTCGGATTCCACACCAATGGACGCTTTACTTGATAGGCAATGTTCCCAATGTTGCAAACCGAAGCGGTTCTGTGACCAATCTCAACATCACAAACTGGTTTACTACGCTTTCGCATGGCATCCAAAAAGTCTTTGTAATGATTTTCGCTTTTATATACGTGCTTTTCGGTTTCACCAATGTATTTGTCTTTAAGTGTAGCAGGAGTGGTTTCTAATTTTCTGCGTTGTACTTTAATTTCACCTTCTGTGCCAGTAAACAAAATTGCATTGTTCCATTCCCATTTTTCATGGGTCATCACAATACCGTTTTCGTAACGATAAGTCAAAAATGGATGGTCTTTGCCATCAGGTGCAATCACTTCTACTGGGCCACTATTGTCCATATCTAAGGCCCATTGCACGATATCAAACATATGTGCACCCCAGTCGGTGACCATTCCACCGCCAAATTCTTTATAATTGCGCCAGTTTGGAAAAACATCTTTCGAAATTGGAGGAGCTAATTCTGAGTTAAATGGAACAGGTACATTAGGGCCAAGCCATTTGTTCCAGTCTAAGCCTTCGGGTATCGGTTCCGCAGTCAAATCATAGGGTTTTGGCGGAGGACCAACGTTAACTTTGATGGTTTTTACTTCTCCGATGTATCCATTACGAATTAGTTCGGCAGTTTGTCGAAACTCAGGCCATGAGCGTTGCATACTACCTGTCTGAAAAACTCGGTTGTATTTACGAGCCGCATTTACCATTGCTCTACCTTCTTTTACTGTAAGAGATAAGGGCTTTTCGCAGTAAATGTCTTTACCTGCCTCGGCAGCTCTCACCGCCATAGCAGCATGCCAGTGATCAGGTGTTGCTATAACAACGGCATCCACATCTTTACGATCTAATAATTCTCTGAAATCATTGTAAACTGGAATGTCGGAATACGTACCTAATTGTGTGTTTTTCTCGTAATGTGCTTTTATTCGGTCAATGGTTAATTGCGCTTTGGCTTTGTAAACCTCACTAATGGCTACAATACGGGCTTCGTTTGTACTTAAAAATGAAGTAGTTAAGCCTCGGCCTTGTTTGCCAGTGCCAATAAAACCCAATGATATTACATCGCTTGGGGCAATGTATTTGGATCCATCGGGGCGTTTGCCACCCAACACAAAACGAGGAACAATCATAATTCCTGCCAAAGCAGTTGTGGCTTTTTTTGCAAAATCTCTTCTTGAGAGTTTATCTTCTTTTGTTACTGATGTTGACATAAGTTTAATGGTTTAGATTCGAGAGTGATTCAATTTAGGATTATATCAATTAACTCAAATTAGGCATCTGCAACCTTAACTTTGAATTGGACAAACCATGTTTAAGGCACAATAACCTTCATTATTGACTTTTCAGCGCAGAGTTTATTATACGCTGCAACATCTTTATTAAGCAACTCTAACATCTCTGTTTTTAGAGCTTTCCACTGTGAGTCAAGGGTTGCCAGTTGTTGTTTTTGTCCATTGGTAACGATGGGTACATTTGAGTCTAATTCTCCTCTAACAAAGATATAATCTGCGCTGAGCATATTTTTAAAATTGATTACATCGTCATTTGACTCTGATTTATTTTGTACCAATTTTGCTTCCCATCCCTTGATTTTCTTGATGATTTCATTACCCGTATCTACTACTAACTTTAAGTCAGACTTTTCTGCTAACAAAACACTCACTTCATTGATTTGCTTTGCAATTTTCCGCATTTTGGCAATAGATTCATGGATATCATTGGTACTTATTTCGAGCGATTTGAGGATGTTTTCTTGCACTTGGTAATCGCTATCAGTTGCACTGATTCGAGGATCTGGTATAATATGAATAGGAACGGTTTGGGTTTCCTTGCCATAGGTAAATTTGGCAAAATAATTCCCTGGAGCAACCTTGCGCCCAACGTAACTGCCTTCTATATAGACCTTTGGTATTCCATTGATACTTTCTGCTCGCATATCCCAAACAAAACGATTTAGACCACCTTTGGTTAGCAGTAGTGGGTCAGGAGATGGTCCACCTGGGTATGCCTCAAAATTTTTCTCTTTTTTGTTACTGTAGGTTCTGACCACTTCTCCTTTTTGATTGCTAATTACTAACGATAAATTGCTTGATGTGTCTGGTTTAGCGGGCAAACTGTAGTATAATACAACGCCTGTTGATGGATTTACACCAAATGACGATGTAACTTCCTCATCATCTTCTTTTACCTGATCTAATGAACTACGTCCAGAAACCCGATACGCATCTTCGGGTCTAAATACATATAAGCTATCTTTTGGTAGGTTACCTTTGAATTGACGAATTGGACCTAAATCGTCTAAAATCCAAAATGATCGCCCTTGAGTAGAAGCAATTAAGTCATTTTGATGCACTTTCAAATCGGTGATGGGCGTAATGGGTAGGTTTAATTGCATCGGTGCCCAGTTCTTGCCACCATTGTACGACACGTACAAACCTATTTCTGTTCCGGCAAATAGCAAATCTTTTCGTTGTGAATCTTCTCTGACTACCCTAACGCAAGCCCCATAAGGAATACCTTCTGTTATTTTAATCCAGGATTTTCCATAATCTGTAGTTTTATAAATAGACGGAGTAAAATCATTTTGCTTGTAACGATGTGTGGCAATAAAAGCCGTTGCATTATTGTGTGGTGAAACTTCAATGGCATTTACTAAACATTCTGTAAGTCCAGCGGGGGTTACATTTGACCAAGTTTTACCATTATCTTTGGTGATATGCACCAAACCATCATCACTGCCTGCCCAAAACACACCTGCTTCATTTGGTGACTCAATTAAGTAAGAAATGGTAGCGTAGTTTTCACCCCCAGCTCCTTCATTGGTGTATGGAACACCTCCCAATCCGAGTTTTGTACTATCTTTTCTGGTTAAATCTGGCGAGTTTTCAATCCATGTTTTGCCCAAATCAGTCGTTTTCAACACTACATTACCCGCATGATAATAGGCTTTTTCACGTTTAGAATAAATAATAGGAGCGTTCCAATTGAAACGATATTTCATTTCCTTGGCCTTCAATGCTTGGTATTGAATAGGGGCTGTCATCACGCCCTTGCCTTCTTGATTGTGCAAATCGAGCAACTCAATAGTTCCTTGATAACTCCCCCCCATTACATATCGAGGCTCATCAGGGTCGAAAGCCAAAAATGCGCTTTCTCCCCCAGCGGAATAGGCCCAATCACGTTCTCTGATTCCATTACCGTGAGTTACACGGCTTGGAATCATTACCGATGTGTTGTCTTGTTGACCTCCATAAATTCGATACGGAAATATATTGTCGGCATTGATGCGATAGATTTGGGCAGTGGGCATTTGGTTTTGTGGCGAAAATGTTTGTCCACCATTAAAAGAAACCGCAGCACCTCCATCGTTGGCCAATACTAAGTTTTTGCCATTGGTTGGATTTATCCACAAATCGTGGTGGTCTCCGTGTGTTCCATTAAAAACCCCCGAAAATGTCTTTCCACCATCAATAGATTTAAGGGCAGGTGAGTTTAATACATATACTACGTTTTCATTGGTGGGGTCAGTAAAAATCTCAATATAATACCAAGCCCGTTGCACAGTTCGGTGGTCTTTACTAACTCGAATCCAAGTTTTACCAGAGTCATCCGAACGAAATACACCTCCTTGCTCTTTTTCAGTATCAGATTCAATCACGGCAAAGACTCGGTTAGGATTCGCTCTCGAAACGGCAATACCCATTTTGCCCAATTCTTTGGGTAAGCCCTTTTCTAACTTGGTCCAAGTCTCACCTCCATCCAAAGATTTGTACAAACCACTTCCTTTGTCTCCACACACCATTTGCCAGGGTAAACGACGGTGATCCCACATGGCGGCATACAAAATGCGAGGGTTGCTCAT
>JBGAVQ010000170.1:0-12128 GCA_044228045.1 Spirosomataceae bacterium | reverse complement strand
ACGACCAACAAGCCAACGAGTTAGCAACAGCCTTTGCCAAGAATTTTGAACAATACGCCAGTTTTGCTAATGAAGAGATTTTGGCGGGTGGGGTGAGGGGAGTTTAGAAATGTAGATGAAAAAACAATTCCCCTTCTTTGACAATTTTTGTGGTAAAGCCTGAAAGTTACAGTCTGTACCGCAGGTCTGGGCGACCCCGTCTGACCCAAAAATTGCCGTCAGACGGGGTTGTCCAGACGTTCTGTCAGACCTTATGCACCACAAAAATTGTCAGAGTTCCATAATCCCAAGAAAGATGCATTCTTGGGATTATTTTTTCTACCACTTTACAAACCTCTTTCTCAGCCAATCGCCGCCAGTAGTTTGTAGTTCAACCACATAAACCCCTGCCGAAAGTGTTGAAATATCTATCGTCCGTACGTCACCTGTGGACTGACTAACTACCCTGCCCGAAAAGTCCACAATACACAGCCTTTCGATCCTTTGTAAGTGCTTGATATGTAGGTTGTCGCCAGCTGGAACGGGATAAAGCAGGAAAGCCCCGTCGCCATCTATGTTAACAGCAATGATACGAGAGTAGGTCACTTTACCGTTGGCATCTACTTGGCGTAGGCGATAGTAGTTGGTACCTGGCAAGGGTGCTGAGTCGTTATATTTATAGTTTGACTGTTGCTGAGTATTGCCTGCGGCATCTACGGAGCCAAGGCGTTCAAATTGCTGGGCATCTTTGCTTCGCTGAATCTCAAATAACTTGTTATCAGGAAAAGACTGCCACTTGATTACAACTTCATTCTTAGTAACTTCTCCTTGCAAACTTATTGAGGTGTCTGCTATCGAAATTTGATTGGCATACACCCGCACATTACTACTATCATTACCTCCCGAAGCTACAAACCTGTTTCCATCCAATGATACCGAAAGCGAAACACCAAATCGCTCTGATGATAGGCTTCCATCAATGGGAGCTTCTACCTGTGTCCAAGCGGTGTTGTTCCATTCATATACCCGCACTTGACCTGCGTTGTTGGCACTACTGGTATAGTTCCCTAATGCGCTAATGGCTACTCTATTACCTGTATGTGACAAAGATATAGTACCACCAAAATTATTGTCTAATTCACCTCCTGTTAGGTCTGCTCCAAGTTGTGACCAAACCTTTCCGTTCCATTCAAATACCCTAACAGCGGTGTTTTCGTCTAAGGGACTCGCCGTAGCAGCAATCCGATTTCCATCGGTCGAAAACGACATGGAAAGTCCGAACAAGTCAAATTCTATATTGCCATTGATGGCGGCTCCTACGGATGCCCAACTGCGTCCATCCCATTGGAAAACTTTTACTTGGCCAGCATTTGCATAAGCCTCGTCACTTCGGTAGGCACTGATGGCTACTTTACGGCCATCTGATGACATCGCCGTAAATTCTCCAAAACTATCACCGCTTGCATTGGAACTAATGGCTAGTCCAAGTTGTGCCCAAGTATGTCCATTCCACTCATAAACAAGTGCTTGCCCTACCTCGTTGGAGGGGCTTCCGATTATTACTCTGTTTCCATTGGCAGCCATGGAAACAGTTTTTCCAAAATCATAATTTCCTGACCCATCTTCAATCGCTTCGCCTAATTGTAGCCACCTGCTGCCATTCCAACGATATATATTTACTTGACCACCTGCACCATCTCTTGTTATAACATCTGAGCCAATAGGTGAGCTACCAAATATTTGAAAAAAGCCCATTCTTCGGGGGATTCCAACTGCTACGGTTGCTCCGTCTGCCGATAACGAGACCCTCGTAGCAAATTCATAATCATTAGATACCCCCAAAATATCCGTTCCGATTTGGTTCCAGTTGCTATTATTCCACTGGTAAACACGCACAAGCCCCAAGCCAACGAAGGGGTTTCCAACGGCTATTCTGTTACCATCCGATGACATAGAAACTGCACCGCTGGTGCTGATTGTACCCCCCAGTTGTACCCATTGGGCATGGAGGTTGGTTGACATAACCAGTAGAAGACAACCTAACCAAATAACCAATCTGTATCTTAACGAATAAGCTTTCATCATAAGTGGTGTTAATAAGTAAGTGCTATTGCTTAACAAAACGACGCTTCGGCCAATGTCCTTCAAGCGTTTGTAGTTGTATTAAATAACCGCCTGATGGAAGTGTTGAAATATTAAGTATAGCCATATCGTCAACATACTGAGCAACAACCCTGCCTGACAAATCAAAAATTCTAATTGCCTGAATTTCAACACTGTGAAAGCCTTTAATATAAAGTTTATCTTCAGAAGGAACAGGGTAGATTGTGAAATCATTGTCATTTTCTACCCTGACAGCAACGGTGCGAGTGTAGGTAAATTTGCCGTCGGCATCTACTTGACAGAGGCGATAATAGTTAATACCAAAGCCTGGCGAATGGTCTGTCAATGCGTAATCTTTTCGCTCCTGACTATTACCTGCAGCTTCTTTGTAGGCAATTACTTCAAAACTAATGGCATCGTTGCTACGCTCCACTTGGTAATGACTGGCGTTGGTTTCAGAAGCTGTTGCCCAATGAATGGCTACTTTGTTGTCGTTTTGGAGGGTTGCTGCAAACAAAATCAACGAAACTGGCAAGGCGGCGTTTGAATATTTTGTCACAAAAATATCCTTATCATTAGATGTTAGATTAGTAGTAAGAGCCGAGGGGTCAAAATCTACTACAAACTGAAACGAGCCTGCTACATACACATCCCCCGAAGTACTGGTAGCAATGCCATACCCGACATCTGCCCCCCCAGCCCCCATTTTGAAAGCCCATTGGTAAGCTCCGCTATTATTGTATTTGGCCACAAAAATATCATATCCCCCCACAGCCGTTAGGTTAGCCGTGCTACCAGACGGATCAAAGTCGTTGGTAAGGGCAAACTGCCCCGTTACATAAACGTTGCTCGAAGCATCGCTACTAATGCCGTAACCAAAAGCATCTCCGGAACCGCCACCAATGTTAAAAGCCCATTGATAAGCCCCTCCAGTAGTGTATTTGGCAACAAAGGCATCCGGTGAAAAAGCAGGACTGGTTAAATCGGCAGTATTACCTGAAGGGTCAAAATCTACCGTACCGATAAATCGCCCTGTTACCAATACGTTTCCTGACGCATCAGTGCTAATGCCATAGCCGAAATCACTTCCGGTACTTCCGCCTACTACAAACGCCCATTGGTAGTTGCCATCTGTATCGTACTTGGCTACAAAAGCATCGCTTCCGCCAACAGAAACCAAATTGGTGATACCCACAGAAGGATCAAAATCGGCTGTACCTTGAAACTGCCCTGTTACAAAAACATTGCCCGAAACGTCAGTCGTAATACTGTTGCCTATATCTGTCGAGCTCCCTCCTACGTTAAAAGCCCATAAATAAGCTCCTGATGTGGAATACTTCGCCACAAAAATATCTCCTCCCACACCCGTCAAATTAGCCGTATTCCCTGAAGGGTCAAAATCGGCTGTGCCATTCAATTGCCCTGTAACATACACATTGCCTGATGCATCGGTTTTGATGCCATAACCAATATCAGCACTTGTGTTTCCTATACTAAACGCCCATTCATAGCCTCCACTACTATTATATTTTGCCACAAAAACATTAGACGTACCACTCAGGTTAACAGTATTGCCCGATGGGTCAAAATCGGCAGGGCCAGTAAAAAGTCCTGTAACATAGACATTTCCAGAAGCGTCTGTGGCAATGCTATAACCAATATCAGAAGAACCTCCCCCTATTTGGAAAGCCCACTGATACACCCCCAAACTGTTGTATTTGGCCACAAAAACATCCTGACTACTTGCTAATAGGTTAGCTGTGTTACCTGAAGGGTCAAAATCGGCTGTGCCTTGAAAATAACCCGTGATGTAGCTATTGCCCGAGGCATCAATGGCAATGGCACGCCCTTCATCAAGTGAAGCACTGCTTATGCCATTGGCAAAGTGGAGATTTGGGATTTGGGCAAAAGTCACTCCGCAAAAGCCAATCAATAGAAATAATACAGCTATTTTTTTCATCGGGTAAAGTGAACAAATGAGATGTGCTGGTTTTCACTGTAGCCTATGGGGACACAGGCTACGGCAAGTCTGCTGGGAGCTACGGCGAGACATTTCAAATCTGCGAAGCATCGCCTCGTTCCTATTTGAAATGCCCTTTTGTAAAGCATCATTCTACCGTTAAGTTCCAAGTAACTTCTGGCTCAAATACATCTGCTGGATTGGCGGCGGGTATCGTACCTTTCATGATTAAGGTGTGCTTTCCTTTGGGTATTTTTAGCAAAATGCTGTAAGAATCACTCACTAACTTGGCTTTTTTACCCGAATAATCACACTTTGGGTTATCAAAATCTTTGTGGATGGTTGCCTCATAAACATCTGATTTCCATCTAAATTTTGTCTTGTCGGTCATTAGTTCTACTCCATCTAATTTTACAGAAGCATTAGCTTTCGATAAATCATTAAAATTCAAAGAAGCCTCATACAAAAAATCTTTG
Source organism: Spirosomataceae bacterium (assembly GCA_044228045.1). Taxonomy (GTDB): domain Bacteria; phylum Bacteroidota; class Bacteroidia; order Cytophagales; family Spirosomataceae; genus JAXLVB01. The sequence continues at coordinate 7,610 of JBGAVQ010000170.1, read as the reverse complement.
AGGCTTTGCCCAGCAGCAGGTTTGAAAGTTGGGTCACAAGGGTCGTTTTCATAATACCATACAATAGTGCCTAAAGGTGACACATACACATAGTTAGATGAAGGTATGGTAAGCGTGCGAGTGGTTTTGCCACCAAAATTGCTTGGCAAAATCGTGATGCCGGGTAGCGGTTGTTTGGCAGCAACACTTAAGGCACCCGTTTCGTCTAAAAGCGGATTGGTATTGTCGGCAGGGAAGCCAAAATACCAACGAACAGTGGCTTCGTCCAGTTCTTTGTAGCCATAGTTACCCGCTTTTTCGGTGAGGCCGAGGACTTGTAGTGTGTCGGGCGTGGTTTCATCTTTTTCGCAAGAAATGCCCATTATCGCAATGAACAAAACGCCTACGAACGAGGCAGCAAATGGTGTTTTCATGAGTTGTAATCATTAAATAATTGTTACACTGTTATATAATGCCTAAGAAAGCCTTGACGAGGCACAAAGTTTGCTTTTCAGCTTGTTTGTTTTACTCACGGTTTGCCGTGATTTTTACTAACGGTTTACCGTGATTTTGAGGCTAATTGCGGTAAAAAGAAGTAGTAGCATCCAGTAAAAACGTCAGTCGCACAAGATTTCTAAAAATCTTGTGCGACTGACGTTTTTAACAGATAGGAAAATGCGCCTTACTGAGCTATTTTAGCTCCAAGCCCATCTCTTTGGCTAAGAGCGAGCCTCCCCAAACTGTCAAGACTACGTTGATGGCTACAATATTCCAACCCATACTGTTGTACACATTGGTCAGTATGGCAAAGACGTAAACCGCCGCCGCAATGGCATTGGCTACCACCACCATTTGTAATAGTGCCCGCCGCCCGAGCGATGCCTGAGCATTGCGAGCCGACCAAAGGGCAACGCCCAAGCCCAAAATTAAACCGCCATAAGCCCGTGCTATCACAAGCAAAGCCGCTGTTGCTTGTGAAGAATCTACCAAATACATATCCACCAGTATCATAGGGAAAAGCACTAATGTAGCACCAAACAACAAATTGACTACGGCATTGAAAATGAAAAGGTTACGAAGTGTCATGATTGTAAAAATTAAGGTTAACAATGAATTGATTAGTGAAATGCCGAACCAAAACTGTCATTCATTTTCTTCTAAAAAAGCAGTAGTTTCTCAAATGGGGATTTGAGTTCCTGAAAGTTGGGGGTGAACTTCTCTGAAAAAAATCAGAAAATGAAAAAGTCAATGCGTTGGCAGCATTGGCTTGTAGAAGGTGAGTAAATATATCACAAAATCTCTTGAAGCTACGTTCACAACCCCATCCTCCCCTGCTGGGAGGACTTTTGAAAACCTTTCTCAGTAGGGAAAGGTTTTTTAGACGAATTCATAAAGAGATAACAAAACTACCCCTACGAAATATTCAAACGTTCCAACAACTCCGCCTTCATTGTTTTGGACACGCTTACCTCTGCTCCGTCGGGCATGACAACCATACTCACCTCGCCTCGCACGTAGCGTTCCACAAAATTGGTGTTGACAATGTTTGATTTATGAACTCGCAGAAAATCAGCTTTGTCTAACATTGGATCAAACTCTGTCATGGGTTTTGAGGCTACGATTTTCTTGTTTTGGGTCAAGTAAATGGTGCAATAACTGCCCATTGCCTCTAAGCGAACGATGTCGGGAATAGGCAAGAGCAACACGCCTTCTACCGTAGAAACGGCTAATTTTTTGTTTCTACCTCGCTCGTTTTGAAGTTTCTCAAGGAGTTCGTTGAAGCCATTATTTTTGGGCTGACTACTCACTTTTTGTTCGAGTTGAAGCTTTTCCTCCAAAATAAGACTATATTCAGTGAGTAGTTTTTCGTTTTCTTCGGAGCGTTGTAGCACCAAAGCTTGGGCATCACGGGCATCTTTGCGAAACAAATTGAAACGGTACGCAATGGCAAATGCCATTAGTAAGGTTTCAAGCAAAGATCCTGTCTGCCATAAGTGATAGACCCCAAAAATAGTCTATGGGCAATACATTCAAAAGGCCCAACATGGCTACAATAATACCTGTATCCTAAAAAAAACAAGCCAAAACGAAATATTTAGCTGGTTGAAACCCTAAACTCCAAACATAAAGCCCTGTAAATAAAAAAGAGAAATTTACCGTAATAATGATGAGTTGATGTAGCCCATTCACCAGCGCAACATAAGGTAAATGAAACCATTCAAAGGGTAAAAGTAAGACCCCTACCAAACACAAACCAACTCCATTTGTGAATAGTGGGTACTAAGGCACGGGTGTTCAGAAATTTGCTAACAAACAGTACAGCCAATGTGATGGCAATAAAATTCGTAGTATTACCGTCGGTGTTTAGGATTGGGCTATTTGGTAAAAAAAAACTCGTGATGGAGTCCATACGACTTTAAAATGAGGTAACAGGCAGCTATTGTATGCAGAGAGTAGTATAAAAAAATGCGGTCTCGAATAGAAAAGAATAAAAACAGATTATAAATGGCCATGGCCAAAATCAAGCCCAACAATCCGCCCATAAACAAGTTATATTTATGAAGAAAATTGACATACGGTTGTATCGAACTTATGTTTATAGACAAACGCATAGAAGGCGACTTTTGCCTTATATAGAGCGTTTTTGGGCTTTTCCCGACATTAAAGACAATCTCGACTGAAAAAAATGCCCACTGACCAAGTTTTCAGGTGCTGGTTTTGTTCAATCAAAAAGCCATCTAATGCCATAATTTCGTCATTTTTCATGGAAATGTACAAATCCTCCACTCCTACCGAATCTGCAAAGTCCACTCGAAACCAATATGGAATGTCTGTATTTCCGAGATTTATCCCTGCTTTGCCATTGGGTTTAAAAGCTGAATAAGGCAGTTTGAGTACTTGTTCAAAGGTCAATTTCTCAGCACTATCTGCCCTATACGCCACATAAGGTGCGATGTCTAACAGGCCATCAGATTTTTGATAGTGGATTTTGGATTGGGCAAAGCCCCCAACACTTATGGCGAGTAGTAAGAAGATAAGTAGTTGGCGTTTTTTCAATAATTTTAAGTTATTCGAAATATAGGTTATGTTCCAAAAGTAGAGAAAAAGGTAATATTGTCACGCTCCACAACATGGTTTTTCCCTAACTTGCCAGCCCATAAACCGCTATAAACCATGAGAGTCCTCTTTTGTCTGTTTCTGCTTGTTGCCTCGCCCCTTTTTGCGCAAAACAAACATTACCTTTTTTCATACTTCAAAAACAACGGCCAAGATGGCCTTCATTTGGCACATAGCACCGACGGACTAAACTGGACTGCCCTCAAAGGCGATAGTTCGTTGCTACGCCCCACCGTGAGCAAAGATAAACTCATGCGTGACCCTTGCATTTTGCGTGGGCACGATGGCGTGTTCCGCATGGTGTGGACAGTATCGTGGAACGCCAAAGGCATTGGTTACGCCGAGTCGAAAGACTTGGTGCATTGGTCTGAGCAGCAGTACATACCTGTAATGGAACACGAAGCCAATGCGCTCAATTGCTGGGCACCGGAGCTAATTTACGACAAGAAGACGAAGGAGTACCTGATTTTCTGGGCTACTACCATCACAGGGCGTTTTCAGCAAGGCACAGGGGCTGGCGACGAAAAATATAATCACCGTATGTACTGCACCCGCACCAAAGATTTCAAGACATTCAGCCCCACAGTATTGTTTTATGACCCTAATTTTAATGTGATTGATGCTACTATTGTGCAAGAAAAAGGGCAATTTGTGATGATTCTGAAAGACGAAACCAAGAATCCAGTGCAGAAAAACCTAAAAGTTGCTACGACTAAGGATTTAAAAATGGGTTTTTCGGCGGCCTCTGAGCCTTTTAGTCGCAATTGGGTAGAAGGGCCAACCCTCCTCAAAATTGGCAACACCTGGACGGTTTATTTTGACGAATACACCCGCCACAAATATGGTGCAATGCAAACCACCGATTTTAAAACTTGGACAGATATTTCGGAGCAAATTCATTTCCCCAACGGCTTGCGCCACGGAACGGCCTTTGAGGTAACCGAAAAAGAATATAAGCAAATAATCAACCAGTTAGCTCATTAAAAATTAAAAATGCTCTCTACACTTCTCCAACAATATGCCTCTACCTTTGTGCCAGTAGTGCCATTCGATTGGCAAAAAGACAAAGTACTCGTACTTGATTTTACAGCACAAAACACTGAATTAGAAGAGGTTGACTTAACAAACACTTCTATTTTCAACCAATACGTTTTCGATAAAATTAACAGAGCAGGTGCGGTAGCTGGCGTAGGCGGTTACAACGAACATCGCTGGATTTATCGGCGAAGTGAGCATTTTCAACAAACCGAAGAACCTCGTTGTATTCACTTAGGCATTGACATTTGGGCTGCCGCAGGCACACCTATTTTTGCGCCTTTGGCTGGCAAAATACACAGTTTTCAGCACAACGATAATTTTGGAGATTACGGCCCAACCATCATTGTTGAACATGAGTTAGACGGCACTAAGTTCTACACGCTTTACGGACATTTGAGCCTCGAATCACTCACGGGTAAGTACGTAGGTATGCCTGTGCAGGCGGGCGAACAAATTGCCGATTTTGGCAATTTTCCTATCAATGGCGACTGGCCTCCGCACCTACATTTTCAGGTAATGAGCGATATGCTGGGCTTGGCTGGCGACTTTCCGGGCGTTTGCTCGCTTACTGACCGAGCCAAGTTTTTGGATATTTGTCCAGACCCAAATTTAATTTTGGGGATAGGGCAATTAGCAACTAACTCATAAAAAAAGCCCCGACGCTCATCGGGGCTTTTGCTTGATTGCCTTAATTTATCTTCTTGTCAGCATCTAAATAGGTCTTGTTGCCGTTAGAATTGATGTAGTATTGCCCACCACGAGGCCCTTCATAAATGGTACGGCCTTTGGCATCTTTCCCGATGGTGCGGTCAGAGCCAGCTACTTTTTTGCGAGTGCCAGTGTCGGCTTCTTTACCGTCGTCAACTTGCTTACTTACTTTTTTGGTGTCAGCTTTATCTTTCTTATCTTCCTTCTTGTCTTTTTTGTCCTCCTTCTTATCCTTCACATCCTCCTTCTTATCTTTCTTGTCTTCCTTCTTGTCTTTTTTGTCTTCTTTCTTGTCTTTTTTGTCTTCTTTCTTATCTTTTTTATCCTCCTTCTTATCAGCTTTATCTTCTAACTTATCTTTTTTGCCCCCGTCTTTCTTGGCATCTTTCTTATCTTCCTTCTTATCTTTCTTATCCTCCTTTTTGTCTTTCTTGTCTTCCTTCTTATCTTTCTTGTCCTCCTTCTTATCTTTTTTATCTTCTTTTTTGTCTTTCTTGTCTTCGACTTTATCTTTTACTTTAGTTTTCTTTTCTTTCTTTTCCTTGTCGTCAGCTTTGCTTTGGGCATAAAGCTCCGAAGTAAACAATACAGCACAAACTAAGGTCAGCAGGGCAATGAGTTTTTTCATGTCGTTAAATGTTAATTGTGGAATGATGTTTGTGGTTTCCATCATTTGAGACGGAAAATTTAGAAATAGTTTACCATTTCGCAAAAATATTTTTTTCGGTTTGTCGTAATAACTACCAAATCGCACTCCAACGCCATGCGCCACTCGCTTAATTTTCTTGTGTTTTTATTTAGCCTTCATGTATCGGCTCAAAGTATCGGCACTTTACAGGGAAAAATTTTGGACAAAACCTCGCAACAACCACTTGCCAATGCGTATGTAAACATTCAAAACAAAAGCCTTGGCACCTTGGCAAACGAACATGGCGAGTTTACGCTCAAATATCCAGTAATCAATCTGGAAGACAATGTCGTTGTTTCGGCGATAGGTTATCAAAATACGACAAAGAAGATAGCGGATTTCACTGCTGGACAGGCTGACACCCTTTGGATGGAAGCAATTGCTCCTATTCAATTAGATACTGCTTTTACTAACCATGTTTCGCCCAAAAAAATGGTTGCCGATGCGGTGTTTAGGGTAAAAGCCAACTATCAGATGCAGCCCTTTATGCTTACGGGCTTTTATCAAGAAACGCTTTGGCGAGATTCACTCTTTGTGAAAATTTCGGAAGCTTTACTAAAAGCAGAGAAAAACCCAACTCCGCCCGAAAAGATTCCCGATAATTTTATGGCCGAAAAAGTAAAGCTCATCAAAGGTAGAACCTACGACAAAACTGATTTGACGGCAGAACTCACCGAATTTGGCTTTGGTAATGGCCCAGCCATTGTAAGCCACAGTATGGAAGTAGCCATTCCGGAATACTTAGAGGGTAAAAATTTTGATGATTATGAGTACAAATTAGACTCGATTCTTACAAGTTTTGACGGAAAACCTACTTTTGTTTTTCATTTTGCCCCAGCCAACAAAAAAGTAAAAGCCGCCCGAGAAGGACAAATTTATGTGGATACCACCAGCCGAGCCATTATCCGAATTGAGTATGATTTTACGCCCGATGGACTCAAAGACGTGGTAAAAGGAACATTTAAGAGTGTGTTTGGCAGGATGAAAACCGAGGTAAAGCGAGTATCAGCACATTATGACTACCGCCTGTTTGGGGGCAAATGGTACTTACAAGATTCACAACTTTTGCTGGAAGCTAACCTCAAACAAGGCAAAGATTTTCAGGCATTTGCATCGCTGCATTTGGCCTTTGTAGTCAATGAGGTTGCCCTCAAATATAACCCCGCCATTAGGCCCGAAGAACATTTACAAAGCACCGAGAATTTCTCAAAGGGCGGCTATCGTTACGATGATACTTTTTGGGGAAATTTCAACTTTTTGAAACCTACGCCTACGATGCGAGCGATTGTGAAGAAGCCTGTTCCACCGAAACGGACTCAGTAGCACTTCTATTGACCACCTCCTCAAAGGTATCGTCGTACAGCTTGTGATTGGTTCCCATTACCCTGTCCCAAAAATTAAAATAAAGGCCATAATTGCCTCGCCCATAGCGGTGGTGCATGTTATGATGGGTAGAGGTATTGAACCACTTGCCCAACCAATGCTTGGTAAAGCCACTCGGAAAAAGCTCAAACCCTACGTGCCCCAGCACATTCAACACCATCATATAGAGCATAAATGCGGCTACGACATAGCCATGAACAGGGAATAACAACACCGCAATCGGGAAAAAGCCAGCTTCAACCACTGCTTCGGTCGGGTGAAAAGCAAAAGCTGCCCACGGCGAAGGATTGTGTGAAAGGTGATGTACTTTATGAAAAATACGGAATAATTTTGGATGGTGCATCATGCGATGACTCCAATAAAACCACGTATCATGAATGATGATTAGTACAAAAAATGTCAATACTAAATAGCCCCAACCATAATCTGACACGTTTTGATAGAGTTGAGTATAACCCACCTTACGTGCTAAAAAAATACCATACCCCACTGCTCCAAATATAAGCATGGTCGAAAACGAGTAAGCAATTTCTCGATTGATTTCAGTGTTTTTAGGGAATTTTTGCTGGATTTTCTGGTGAAACCAAGCCCGCCGCTTCCAAACATAAAATAATAGATACGCCCCGCCTGCTATCAGAAAATACCGGGTTAGCTGCAATAGCATGACGACGACAAATGCAATGCCTCCATTGTTGAA